>RFJV01000756.1 GCA_003694775.1 Chloroflexota bacterium
CTGTCATAACGCCCTCGTTCGCAGAGATGTTACTATTCTACCACAATCGCAGGGCAGTGTAAATATTCCGGCAGGAGTTTTATAAAGGATGAAGGATGAGGGATGAAGGCGGGGGGATGAGGGGCGCGGCCCGGCTGAAAATCCGGCGGTTTGAACGTCGGGCGGACTTTTTGCCGTCCGACCCTCTGTCTGCTATCATGATAATCTTGTCAGACGTGATGTGTGCGGACAGTCTTATCGCCAGAGGATAGTGCTATGCAAAACAGCCGCAAGGTGATGATTACCCGCCGTCGCCGCCGGCGATTGCGGGAACAAAAACCGAAAATATTCCTTTACCTTTTCAACTTTCTCCTGCTGGCCATCGCCGCTTCGACCGCGGCCGTCATTGTCGTCACTCTGCTGGGCATCGGCGCGGCCTATGCCGTGTACGATAGCTTCATCCAGCAGTTGCCAGACCCGACCTCCATCCAGAAGGTCCAGCAGGATTTTGAAACCACCAAAATCTACGACCGCACCGGCAAGATACTGCTCTACGAGCTGTTCGACCCCCGGTTGGGGGACCGGAGCTACGTAAAGCTGGACGATATCCCCGAATTCTGCCGTGAGGCTACCATCATTCTGGAAGACAAAACCTTTTACCAGAATCCCGGCTTTGACCCCGAAGGGATTGGCCGCGCCTTTGTACAGAACCTGCGCGGGGGACAGATTCAGGGTGGTAGCTCCATTACCCAACAGCTCATCAAAAACATCCTTATTGATGAGGAAGAGCGCACCCGCCTTTCCTACACCCGCAAGCTCAAGGAGCTGGTGCTGGCGATTGAAATTACCCGCCGCTTCAGCAAAGACCAGATTCTGGAATGGTATTTCAACACCAACTTTTACGGCAACCTGGCCTACGGCATCGACGCCGCGGCGCGGGTCTATTTTGACAAGCCGGTCAGCGCGCTCAATGAGGCCGAATGCGCCATGCTGGCCCCGATTCCCCAGTTCCCCTACCTGAACCCCCTCGACAGCCCGGAAAAGGCCAAGTACCGCCAGCGTATTACCCTGAACCGGATGGTGGAAGAAGGCGCCCTGACAGCCGAAGAGGCAGAGCAGATTTACAACACTCCGGTTGAAGTCAACCCCATCGAAGAGCGGTTCGACATCCGTGCCCCGCACTTTGCCCTGTATGTGCGCAGTCTGCTGGAAAAGCGCTACCCGCCCGACCTGGTTTACCGGGGCGGTCTGCGGGTCTATACCACCCTGGATTACGAACTGAACCAAAAGGCCCAGGAAATCGCCGCCCGGCATGTCAAACAGCTTATGGAAGACGGCCACAATGCCAGCAACGCCTGCGTGGTCTCTATCCGGCCTAAAACCGGCGAGATTCTGGCCATGGTCGGCAGTGTGGACTACTGGAACAAGGAAATCGACGGCAAGGTGAACGTCTGCACCGCGGACCCCGGACGCCAGCCCGGTTCTTCCTTTAAACCGTTCAGCTACCTGACCCTCTTTTCCCAGGGGGTGTACAACGCGGCCACTATGGTGATGGACGTGCGCCAGTCCTTCCCGGATGACCCCAACCCGCCTTACGTGCCGGAAAACTACGACCGGAAATACCACGGCCCGGTCCGCCTGCGGAACGCCCTGGCAAACAGCTACAACATCCCCGCGGTCTGGGTTCTGCACAAGGCCGGCATCAAAAACGTTATCAACACCGCCCACCGGATGGGGATTACCACCCTGAACGAGGATTACTACGGCCTGGCTCTGACCCTCGGCGGTGGGGAGGTCAAGCCGATTGATATGGCCTATGCCTACAGCGTGCTGGCAAACCTGGGGGTGATGGCCGGCGAGGAAGTGCCCGATACCGAACGCCGGCCCGGACACCGGACGCTCAACCCGGTGGCGATTCTGCGCATTGAGGACAAGAACGGCAACGTTATCTACGAGTACAAACAGCCCAAAACCGAACAGGTGGTAGACCCGGCCCTGGCTTACCTGATGGTCGACATCCTGTCCGACAACCAGGCCCGTATCCCGGCCTTTGGCCCCAACAGCTGGCTCAAGCGGGATTTTGAGGACCGGCCCATCGCCGCCAAAACCGGTACCACCAACAACTTCCGCGATAACTGGACGGTCGGCTTTACGCCGCAGTTGGTTACCGCGGTGTGGGTGGGCAACAACAACAACGAGCCAATGAAGGACGTCACCGGTCTGTCCGGCGCGGCCCCTATCTGGCACGATGTGATGCTGTACTACCACCAGGACAAGCCGGTAGAGGAGTGGCTCCGTCCGCCGGGGTTGGTGGAGATGGAAGTGGATGCTGTGTCTGGCCTCCTGCCCACCGAGTACACCCCGCGGACGGTGCGCGAGCTGTTCCTGGTGGGGACAGAACCAAAGGAAAAGGACAACGTCCATCAGGTCTTCCGCATCAATCGCGAAAACGGCAAGCTGGCAACCGTCTTTACCCCGCCGGAGCTGGTCGAAGAGCGGGTGTATGAAATCTACCCGCCCATTGCCGCGGACTGGGTGCGGGAAAACAACATCCCCCAGCCGCCCACCGAATATGACGACAGCATCGGGCCGGCTTCTACCCTGGGGCCGGTGGCAATAATCTCGCCTCGCCCGTACGAGTACATCCGCGGCCAGGTGGTCATCACCGGCAATGCCAGCATCGACGGTTTTCAGCTGTACCGGCTGGAATACGGCCCCGGCCTCAACCCCGCGGAGTGGAAACAGCTTGGCAGTGACCATACCAGCCCTGTTCAGGGCGCGCCGCTGGAGTTCTGGGATACCACCCAGGAGCCGGAGGGGCTTTACACCCTCCAGCTCACCGTGGTGCGCGGCGACCAGAGCATCGAGCGCCAGACTACCCAGGTAACGGTAGACAACACTCCGCCGGAGGTTGACATCCTCAACCCGGAACCGGACAAGCTGTACGTGATGGAAGATGACGAATGGATAAACATCCAGGTCGACGCCCGCGACAACTACTCGATGGACCGGGTGGAGTTCTACCTGGACAACCAGAAAATCGGAGAAACCACCGTCGCGCCTTACACCATGCGCTGGAACATCGTTATGAGCGACACCCTGCTCACCTATGAAGACCCCATCACCATGACCCGCGTGGTCACCCAGCCGGACGGGTCGGTGCTGGATACCGGCGAGGTCATCACCCTCAGCCAGGTTATCTCCATCACCCAGCCCATCACCGACCCGGCGGTTCTGGCCGATTGGCCGCCCGACGAGCCGGCTGAGCAGGTCATTGGCTACCAGAAGGTCTTCTCCGGCGGGCTGACCATCATCAGCACCACCCTCGGCTACACCGAGTCGCACGTGCTCCACGTGATAGCCTACGACTCCGCCGGCAACGAAACCGAAACCGAACCCTTCCGGGTGTGGATAATCCACAAAGAGGAAGAGGAGGAAGAAGGCTCGCCAGTGGCCCTGCTGGGGTCTGTCCAAAACATTTGGACAGACAGGGGGGGACGGGGGGAATTCCCCCCTATCTCCTCCCCAACTTTATCCAGAATTTCTGAAATTCTGGATAAACCCGCCAGGCTGGCCCTATGGATGAATGATGCGCGAAGAAAACCGCTCCCGGCCCCTAACCGAGGCTGAAATCAAACAGAAAATTGCCGCAATTGGGCGTCATCGATGATAATCCTCGCTATCTCGAAATGCTGGAAAGCAGGGGCACAGCGCCGCTGTGCCCCTACCGGACGACCACAAGGGGGCGCCCCTACGTCCTGAAAATGCGGCTTACGTAGGGACGAATAATTATTCGTCCCTACCGGCCGTCCATCCCCCTGGCGGGGACAGGTCGGGTATTCGTATATTCGTATATTCGTGAAAAATTTGTGGATGGCTCCGGTTGCCAAAAAAATGAAACGCACCCTAACCAGGATTATCGACAACTATTGAAAAGTTAAGAAGCTCATGACCAAACAACGCAAACTCATCCTCATTACCAACGACGACGGCATCGACGCGCCGTCGCTGATGGCCCTGAAAACCGCCCTCGATACCATCGCCGACACCCTGATTTTCGCCCCCGACCACAACTGGTCGGCTTCCGGGCATCCCAAAACCATGCACAAGCCCCTCCGGGCCGACCCCATCACCCTGCCCGACGGCAGTTCCGGCTTTGTTTCCACCGCCCCCCCACCCGACTGCGTCGCTCTGGCCATGCTGGGCGTGGCCGAACGCAAACCCGATATGGTGGTGTCGGGCATCAACCACGGGGCCAACCTGGGGTATGATGTGTTCTATTCCGGCACGGTAGCCGCCGCGGTAGAGGGAACCATCGAGGGCCTGCCGGCCATCGCCTTTTCTCGCGAGCGCAACGATGACGACGACCCGGAATCCGCCGCCGCCCGCGGCTACAGCGACCGGGCCACCCGCCCCGAAGAGATTGACTACGGCCCCATTGCCGCCTTCTGCGCCCGGCTAACCCAGAAAGTGCTGGAGCACGGTCTCCCGGCCAACACCCTGCTGAACGTCAATTTCCCCAACGTCCCCTGGACAGACATCAAGGGGGTGGTGCTGACCCGTCTGGGCCTGCGCGTCTACCGGGACGAGCTGGTCGCCCGGAAAGACCCCCGCGGCCGGCCCTACTACTGGATTGGCGGTCTTCCCCCCAGGGGCATCGCCGAGCACGGCACCGACATCTGGGCGCTGGAGAACCGGCTTATCTCCATTACCCCCATCAACCTGGATATGACCAGCCACCGGATGATTGACGAACTCAAACGCTGGAAGCTGGAGGAAATGCCCCTGTGACCTTCTGGCCTCCTTCCAGCCGCAGTGGCTATGCCTTTCTAACTCTGGCGCTCCTGCTTCTGGTGACCGCCGGACTGCTGGTCAGCAGGCTGGCCGGTACGGCAGACCGGACCGCGGCCTTTTATCTATCCCTCGGACTGCTGGTCGTGCTGGCCGGTCTGGCCGGGGCGCTTTATCTGGCCCTGGTGGCCTTTTCTCTCCAGTACCGGCTCACCCGGAACGGGCTGTCCATCCGCTGGGGCTGGCTGGAATACCGCGTCCCGCTGGCGCGCGTCACAGATGTTATCCTGCCGGCAGAGCTGGAGCATGTCGACCTGCTGAAGCGGTTCAATCTTTTGGGCCTGCGGCTGGGGCGGCGGAAGCATCCCGTGTACGGACCGGTGCGCATCTTTGCCCTGGCCCCCCCCTCCGACTGCGCCCTGGTGGTCACGCCCGATGGCGGCTACCTGCTTTCGCCGGGCGACCTGCCCCGCTTCCGCCGGGCCTGGCAGGCGCGGCAGAATCTGCCGCCCACCCAGGTCTGGGCCGAAGGTACGGTTCGCCGCGGGCCGTTGAAACTGCGCCTTCTGGCCGACCCGCTGATGTGGGGGCTGGTCAGCGCCGGGCTGGTCGTTTTTCTGGCCCTGTCGGGCTACGTGGCCCTCCAGTATGCCCGTCTGCCGGCGGCCCTGCCCATTCACTTCAATGCCCTCGGCCAGGCCGACCGCATTGCCGACAAGGAAACACTTTTTACCCTGCTGAAAATTCTCGGTGGACTGCTGGGGGGCAACTTTGTGCTCGGCAGTCTGGTGTATTACCGGGAAAAAACTGCCGCCTACCTGCTGTGGACCGCCGGCATCATTGTGGGCTGTTTGCTGTGGGTAGCGGTAGTGACCATTACCTGATTTCTGGATATTCATCATGGACACACAACATCGCAACCGCTTGCTCACCGTACTCTTCCTCGGCGTGCTGATGGCCGCCCTGGATATTGCCATTGTCGGGCCGGCCTTGCCCACCCTGCGCGATTACTTTGCCATCGACGACCGGGCCGCCACCTGGCTGTTCACCATCTATGTTCTGTTTCACCTGGTTGGCACACCGCTGATGGCGAAGCTCTCGGATACGTTTGGTCGACGCGCCGTGTACCAGGCCGACCTTCTGCTGTTTGCCCTGGGGTCATTGACCGTGGCCCTGGCCCCCACCTTCAGCGTGGTGCTGGTAGGCCGGGCCGTGCAGGGATTTGGCTCCGGCGGGATTTTTCCGGTGGCTTCTGCCGTCATCGGCGACACGTTTCCCCCGGAAAAGCGGGGCAGTGCCCTGGGGTTGATTGGGGCGGTTTTTGGCCTGGCCTTTTTGATTGGACCGGTGCTCGGCGGCATTCTCCTGCTTTTTGGCTGGCGCTGGCTGTTTGCCGTCAACCTGCCGGTGGTGGCCGTGATTATGGTCATGGCCGCGCCGCTCCTGCCGACTCGCCGGGTTGAGGGTCGGCCACCTTTTGACTGGGCCGGAATGACTACCCTGGGAGTGGCCCTGGCCGCGCTGACCTATGGGCTTAACCAGCTTGACACGACCCACTTCTGGCAGAGTCTGCTAACGTGGCGGGTCGGGGGGCTGGCCCTGCTGGCCCTGGTCCTGCTGGGCCTGTTTGTGCGGATTGAACGCCGCGCCGCAGACCCGGTTATCCACCTGCGGTTGTTCAAAACCCGGCAGTTGGTGATTGCCGGCGCGCTGGCCTTTGGCGGCGGTCTGGGCGAAGCCGTAGCCGTATTTGTTCCGGCCTATGCCATTGCCGCCTTTGGCGTTGGCAAGTCGACGGCCAGCTTCTTGCTGATGCCGATGGTGCTGGCGCTGGCCGTCGGCGCGCCGCTGGCCGGTAAGTTTCTGGACCGGGTTGGTTCCCGGTCGGTGATACTGGCCGGCACGTCGATGCTGACCCTGGGTATGTTGGGCCTGGGGATAGCCGGGGCAAGCTGGGTGCTGTTTATCGGGGCGCTGATACTCGCCGGCCTGGGCCTTTCGGCGTTGGTGGGGGCGCCCTTGCGGTACATTATGCTGGCCGAGGCCAGTCTGGAAGACCGGGCCGTGGCCCAGGCGTTGATTGTTATCCTTACCGGGGTGGGGCAGCTGGTCAGCGGGGCCACCATTGGCGCGGTGATAGACAGCGTCGGCGGGGGAACAGCCGGGTACGCGACAGCATATTCCGTAGCCGCGGTGGCCGCATTTGGTCTTCTGTTTTTGGCACTTTGGTTGAAAAAACGCCCGGCAGAACTGGCCGCCTTGAACGGGCAGACCCGGTTTACCCAGGCTGAAAAGCCGGCCTCGTAGAGCCGGTTTGCCGGAGTACTGCGGAGCGATTCAGATACCTTAAAAGGTGTGGAAATGGGGGTAAAAAGGGGGCAAAAGGGCTTGACAGGGGGGAAAAAGTATGCTAATATAGCGCCTGTTGTTGA
>RFJV01000757.1 GCA_003694775.1 Chloroflexota bacterium
CATGGCGCGGCCTGACAGAGAAAGCCGTTCAAACCCACCTCCCCCATTTCCGCCAGGCTCTCACCGCCACTCTGTTGCGCGTCTTGAACGGCCTCCCCGCTGAAGACATCATCACTGCTCGCTGCGGCAAAGTGGGTTACGCGCTCGATTTTCTGGAACATCTGGCTTCCGCCCTACAGCAGGCCAAAAAACGGGCCGATTACCTGCACCGCCAGGCGCCGGAAGGGATGCAGGAAGGTGGTCGGGCCATCCTGGCCCTGATTCAAGAAGAAGAGAAAGTGGTGCAGCAGGCGCGAGAATCACTCCAGCAAAAAACTGCCCTGCTGTTGGGAGAGTCCTCCCATTCCAGAAGGGAACGGCAATCTGCCCGGCGCGGTCTCCTGGACATTCTGCGGGAGCAGATAGCACGGGAGAAGGAATGGCGAGAATCACTGCGCCAGATTCCCGTGCGCCGCACCCTGGCCGATGAGAAGATTTTCGATGCGCTTTACCAGAACTATTTTGCTCCCCATCTGACCGGTAAAGGACTGGAAGGTCTCTACTGGCGGGAGCGGAAAGGGGAGCTGGAGCTGGCTCTGGCTTTTGAAGACTGGCAGGAAACCTCCTTCACCGGTGATGAAAAGGGACGGGAAGCCCTTCTCCAGGCCCTGCTGGAGCTGGCCGAGACGGTGGGGCAAGAAGTCTGGCAGGTGCGTTTGGATGCCTTCTTTGATGATGAAGAAACCGGTTTGTGGCATGTCGAACAGAAGCGCCGGCAGGAGGCGGAAGAGAGCTGTGCCTGGGCCGAACCGACGGCCACCGTTCGTCCCGGTATGGCTCGCCAACAACAGCCTCACCGCTACCTGTGGGTCAATCAGACGGTGCAAAGCGGCGAAACCTTCGCCCGCCAAATCGGATTGACGACCAATATGCGTCAGCCGGCCCAGCAACTGCCGGCCACCGACCCCTACAGTGCGACCCTCATCACCTCGCTGGACATCCTGCCCCTCTCCGCCCTGACCTGCACAGAACGTTTGGAGACCGAATACCGCGCCACCTACCGGGTGGGACAGGCGACCGATTATCGCACCGGTCCCTCATCGCCGGAGCCGGTTCACGTCTTCGCCGCGGAACAAAATGCCCTGCGCTACGAACAGCGACTGGCCGAGCTGTACGAACCGCCCCGTCTCTTCCATCCTCTCTTTGTGGCCGCTCTGGAAGACCTGGAAAAGGCCCGATATTTCGTGCTGGCCTGGGCCTTGGGCTGGGTGCAAACGGAACGCTTCCAGGAACGGGGGGAATGGCGACAGCGGTACGTTTTGCTTTTGCCAGCGGAGACACAGCCAATCCCCCTCACTCGCGGCGACCGGCCTAACGACCCGGTAGCCCTTCTGGTGCGGGCTATGCAGAGCTTCGTTCTGGGCCACCCGCGGGAAGATGTTCTGCAAACCCGCTACAGCGCGGCAGAACTGGCCCACCGGACGGCCCAGGCAGTGGAAAAAGCACTGAAAAATCCTCAGACTCTGGAAACCCTGCCTCGCCTTCTCGAAAACCAGCCTGATGACCTGGCCGCCGACTCCCGTATCGGGGCAAATGATTTCTGGTCCTTCGCCCGTCTGGTGGTGAGCGATGAACTGAAGGGGAGAAGCCAATGAGCCAGTCCCAGAAAACACGGGCAGATGAAATCAGTGAAACGGTGGATTATTATTTGGGCCGCGCCATGTGGCTGGTTACAGACCAAGACCGCTTTCCGGAATCTTTCCAGGCGATTGAAAAAGCCAGAAAGTTTGCCCGGAATGCGGAGAATCCTGATTTGTTAGCACGAATAGCTAGCAGGGAAGACTCTATTCAACAGATTTACCATAGACGCCGAGGCAACCTCATCAAAAAAATAAAAGACCTGCTGAACCGGCCGCCGGTAGAGATAACCCCTGTCGACCAAACAGAAGCGGCAGAAATCCTGCACACTCTACAGCAGATGGAAATAGAAAAAAATGAAGAGACGGCAAAACTCAAAGAAGCCTGGGAAAAGCATTCCGAGCAGGCCCGTCGGGTGCGGGCCGGTCGCTTTGCGCAGTATATCCAGGAAGCGGAAGCATTGATGAAAGAAAACCTGTTTGCTTCGGCCGGGGAAAAACTGCAGGAGGCCGGCCGGTGGGCCGATGATGACCAACAGCGCGGTATCATCGCGGCACAACGAGAATCTCTGGAGAAACGCCGCCGTATCTATGCCGATTGGCTGAAAAGAGAAATGGAGCCCCTTTTTGCCAGGCCGCCTGAAACTCTGACCGAAGCCGAACTAAGAAAAGGGGAAGAAACTTTACAGGAACTGGCGGCATGTTTGCAGGATTCCATTGAAAAAGACATCCTGCTCGAAAGAGACATCCTGCTCCGACGCTGGGCCGCCTACCGCACCTACCGTCAGGACACGCTGGACTTGCGCAAAGTCGAACAAGAAGTCAAAACCTTGTGGGACGCGCCGGCTTTGCTGGTCTCCCAATATGACCAGGCCGTGCAGATTGCTCAGGAGGCTCTGAAAAAGCAGTCAGGGGCAAGGGAAAAGGAGTTCCAGGATTTGCTGGCCGAGGCACAGAAACGCCACCAGCAGGCCCAAAATGACGTGAACGCCCTGCTGGACAAAGCCAATGCCGGTGAATTCGAACCCTTGCTGACCGAAATGGAGCAGTTGGCCCGGCAAGGCTGTACCAAACTGCCCGGCTTCAAATGGGAAGAAGGGCAGTTGACCGCCGGCGAATTGATAGAGGCCGGAAAAGCCATTGCCCAGCTAAAATCTCTGGCCCAGGCGTATGCCCAGAAGAAGGCCCAGGCATTGACAAACGAGGCATGGAAAAATCTGGAAAGCGACCCCCAACAGGCCGTCCGCCTGCTGGAAGAGGCTCAATCCTTGCCCTTTCTGCCGCCTGAAGAGAAACAGCGTCTCCAGACATTTTACCAGGATAAAGCGGCGCCGGCTCTGGCACAGCATGCCCAGGCCCGGCAATTTTTAGAAAGAGCCAGACAGAAAAGAGAAACGGATGTGGAAGAAGCCTGGGACTTCCTGCAGGAAGCATATCGTTTGGCCCCAGGCCTCGAGGAAGTGAAAACAGAACGCCGCTATATGCTCCCCTGGCTGCGTGTCCATTTGAACAAACGTTTACGCGAAGCCGACGATTTTCTGCGGGAACAGCAACCGGACCAGGCAAGACCTGTGCTTGAGCAGGTTTTGGAACGGACCAGACACATCCCGGAGGCAGAAGATATTCACCGGAAAGCGGACAAACTTTACCAGACCCTTTTGCAGAAGACAAACCATTCCTGATTGGAGGTAAACACGCAATGAACTGGGAAACGATTCTGCAGAACATTCACACCCAAGATGCACTCCTTTTGTGGTGGGCAAAAGCCGGAACCTGGGGCGGGTGGGAAGTCCTCTGGTGGGTAGGGGCAGTTGTTGCAGCCATCGGCCTCATTGCTGCTTTCTTCTTGAAAAATCAACCTCTTTCCCTTGAGACCCTGATTCGCTCTCCGGTCCGTTTTTCCTGGCTGTTATCGGTCCTGTCCCTTCTGGTGTGGCGGTTTGTATTGAATTACGCCAGCACCCCCTCCAATATCCTGAATCTGCTCCATCCCGGCGCGAAGGAGATATGGCAGTTATCCCCTTCTGAAATCACCTTACTGCTGGAGACGCTCCGCAGTCTGGCTCTGCTCAATGTTTTACTGGCATGTACCGGGCTCGGATGGATTCTGGTATGGGGCCTGCCTAAATTAAACCCCGGCAAATCTTCGACAACCTCTGTTCCCGAAGAGGGCGAAGAGCAAGATACAGCCAGTGAATCCCTTTCAGAAACTGCACCAACGACTACACCGGCGACTACCGGCTTTCAATTGAAGTTTGTATCAGCCAACAAGCCGGCAATTGCCGGTCTCCAATACGAAGGAGAAAACAAAACTGCTGGCGACCGATTGGAAATTCGAGGAGAGCATCTGTACATCAGTACCAAAGAAAAAAGAGAATATATTACTGCCACCAGAAACCTGCCGCCCGACACGAACGAAGCCGAATGGGTGCCCCTGCGCTACAATCCGGACGACCATACGCTGACCGGCCCCCTTTCGACTTCAGCGCCGGAATGGGAAGGTGAACCGTGCTTTGGCCCCGATTCTGCAGGAGAAACGGAACAGAAGAGCGTAAAAAGCAACGATTCATTCTGGATAAACAAGATTCTCCACTTCAAGTATCTGGGGCCGCTCTCCACC
>RFJV01000758.1 GCA_003694775.1 Chloroflexota bacterium
CCCGCACATCCCGGCACAGTGGCTCAGGCCGGTCAGCAGGCCGGCGGTCAGCAGAACAGCGAAGCCGGCGGTCGAGGCCCCGGCGGTGTGGGGGGCCGAACAAACCGCCGACGTATCGAGTGCGTTCAGCGCGGCCAGGCTGACGGCCTGCTCGGACGCGCCGGTGGAGCAGGCCGTCAGGGCCAGGGTAGAGAGGATGCTGAGGCTGATAATGCGGACGGTTGGCATATTCAAAGTAGCAGGGTAGCAAAGTTGCAAGGTTGCAGGGCAGTAAAGCGGTAAAGCTATCCACTGCCCTTACTTCTTACTTCCTGCTCTTGACTCCCACAGACTAATTAAAAGCGGTCGGTAAACCGGCGACCAGGTAGATGACGGCCCACAGGATAAAGGTGGCCCAGCCGGCCAACAGCCAGATAGGCAGGGCGGAGCCTTCGTACACCTGCTTGCCATCGCCAAAATCAACGTTCCAATGCTCCGACGGGGCTTCGTGCGGGAACATTCCCACCCGGCGAATCTTGATTTCTGCGGCTTCGTCGTTGATGTCTACCATGGCGCCTTCCGGCTCCGGTTTGAGGGCCTCGGCGGGCCGTTTTTCTTTGGGTTTGGTTTCGGGCCAGCGGAACAGGTTCAGCTCCAGCGGCTTGTCGAGCCAGATGGTCAGCAGAACGGCCACCAGCAGGGCTACCAGGGTCAGGTTGATAAAGCCGTACAGCCGCAGAGGCGCGGCCAGCACCACCGACATCAACAGCCAGGAGACAACGTACCCTGTACCCAGGGCCAGGATGAAAACCAGGATGGTTTTTCGGCTTGGATGCAGCATCCTATGCTCCTCTAAGAACAGTTAGTTAGTTGGTTAGTTAGTTAGTTGGTTGGTTAGGCCGGTTTTCGTCGGGGCGGGGCTAAAACCCGCCCCGACAGCACTCCTTTACTGCTGTTCTATTCGTAAAACAAACTGCGCTGGTTCATTTGCTCCAGGCGTTCGTATTCGGCTTCCTGAACCAGCATATCCCGCTTGGGGGCTTCGATGTTTTTGTAGTGGCCGCCGGCCCAGGCCCAGGCCGCCAGCAGGAGAAATCCCCCGCTGATGAAAAAGTAGGGCAGAACCGTGGCCGTGACGATGCCGGGCAGAACCCCGGTGGTCGACGCGGCGACGAATTCATACAGCTTGAACATAAAGGTGACGCCGGCCGCGGCCACGGTCACGGCGATGATGGCGACCGAAATGAATTTCCCATCGGTTAAGCGATTGTTTTTCATCATTGCTGCTCCACGTTACTGCCTAGCCACTGCATATAGGTAATAATGGCGATGCCTTTTTTGTTCGGCTGGCGACCGTCGAAGAACCAGGTGTAGGCCGGCATCACCGAGACGGGCGAAACGGAGCGGGGATTGTAGAAGTGGGCTACGTGCCAGTCGTTGGAGCGGTAGCCGGATTCGCGGGACAGGTCCGGGCCGACGCGCCGCGTGCCCAGAAGCTGGGGGAGCATCAGCTCGTGCTGCTGCTCCGCGGCGGTAGAAACCGGTCCAAAGCGGATGTCTTCGTTGCCAACCGGGCGGATTTGCTGGGTGTGGCAGTGCCAGCAGGCTTCGCGGATATAGATGTTGCGGCCCAGATTCAGGGCTTCCTTGTAGTTCTCCGGGGTGGGGCCGCCGGGGTAGTACTTTTCAAACTGTTCCGGGTACTGCTGGGCCAGGGCTTCAAAGTACGGGCTGACGTTCTGCGAAATCTCGTCGAGGGTGGTGTAGGGGTATTGGCTAATCGCGTTGACCGTCAGAACGCCGGAGACGATGAAGGCCAGAACAAAGAAGCCTATGCCGGCAACCAGGAAGATGAACTGAAATTTCTCAACGGTTCTTTCCATCGGTGGTTTCCTCCTATTCTGCGGGAACCGGCACGGCCGCGGGAACGCCGGATTCGGTTTCTTCGGCTTCCGGGGTGGTGGCGGTCATATACATATTGAAGGCAAACAGCAGAACGCCGGCAAACATCAGTAGACCGGTGGCCGTGCGGAAGAGCCAGATGAGCCGCACCGATTCCAGCGACACCTCCCAGGGGGCCAGCCCTTTCCACAGGAAGCCTTCTACCAGGCCGGCGGCGGTCAGGGAGACGAACATGGAGGCCAGGCCGATGGTGCACATCCAGAAAACGGCCTCGTGCAGGCTGTGCGACCACCAGTTTTTGCGGCCCAGCACCCGCGGCCACAGGTCGGTGGTGATGCCAATCAGCCAGAAGCCAAACGTGCCGAACATAATCAGGTGGGCGTGGCCGACCACCCAGTCGGTGAAGTGGATGAACTCCTGCGCCCAGAACTGCACGTGGACGGCACACTGGATGCAGGTGACCACGTAAAAGACCATGCCGGTGTAAAACCAGCGGATGGGCATGTTGACCACCGGGGCCACTTCGCGCCCGCGGAGGGTCATAAAGAAGTTGATGAACACAGTGACGACCATAATCTCAATCGCCACGGTGGAGACCACCGCGCCGAACTGGGCAAACATGGGGATGGTGCTGTAAATGAAGTGATGCACCCCCTGAAGCGGGTAAAAGAAGGCCAGTCCCCAGAAGCCCAGCAGAGAGACGGCATGGCTCCAGATAGGTTTTTTGAGCAGAGAGGGGACAAAGTAGTACATCATTCCCCAGCCCAGCGGTGTGACCAGCAGACCGACCAGGTCGTGAATGTACAGGCCCACAAAGGTGGC
>RFJV01000160.1 GCA_003694775.1 Chloroflexota bacterium
AATCCTGAAACGCGGGCTGATTCTTGGGGCGCTTGCCGGCGCAGTCCTATCCAGCCTCTATACAGCCGTCATCATTCCGCTGTTCGGAATACTGCTTGTGGTGACGAATATTCCGGGGGGCAGGGTGTTTGATGCCCTCATTGGGGCAGGAATGTTTGCCATATGCGCCTGGCCTGCGGCTGTCCTGGCAGGTATTTTGCCCGGAATTATAATTGGCGCGGCGGGCGGTCTGCTGATTGGATTGATGGTTCTGCCCGTCCGGGCCAGCATAACCAGCAAAGGCGCGGCCAGCATTGGCCTGCTGGTGGGAACAATCATCATCGCCGGGGCACACCTCCTGCTTTACCCCGGTATCATTGACGAGACACAGCCGGATGGGGTGTTCAAGTATCTGCCCTACCTTTTCTGGCTGGCCTTGCCGGGTGCGGCGGTGCTGGCGGGTTCAGCGTGGGTAGGATGGAAGATAGTAGATGTGCGATAGTGCGATAGGGCGATAGTGCGATAGGGCGATAATACTTGCTGCTTACTTCTTATTCCCGGAAATCGTTTGAGACGGTGCTTCGCTGAGCAGGTACAAAATTGGCTGAAAAATTCAAAATTCCACCTTCAAAATCCCAAAACGGCACTATCTATCTCATCGGCACAGGTCCCGGCGACCCCAACCTCATCACCGTGAAGGGACTGGCGCTCCTGCGCGAGGCCGAGGCCGTGGTGGGCGACACGCTGGCCCACGCGTCGCTACTGCAGTATCTTTCGCCCACTGCGGAATGCTTCGATACCGGCTCGCGGCGGCGGGGTAAAAAAATGCCCCAATCCGACATCTGCCGTCTGCTGGTCGAGCTGGCCCGGCAGGGAAAGACCGTGGTCCGGCTCTGGCCCGGCGACCCCTTCATCTTTGGCCGGGCCGCGGCAGAAATCCGGGCGGCAAAGGAGGCCGGTCTGCCGGTGCAGGTCGTGCCCGGCCTGTCCAGTGCCCTGGCCGCGCCGGCCTACGCCGGAATCCCGCTCACCGGACGGGAATCTGCCGCCTTTGCCGTGGTCACCGGCCGGGAGTCCCAAAGCGGGGCCGCCAGCCCGGACTGGCAAGCGCTGGCCGGTGTCGATACCCTGGTGGTGATGATGCCCCTGGATGACCTGCCCGGCCTGGCAGAGCGGCTCATCGCCGCCGGCCGTTCGCCCGACACGCCGGCAGTGGTCATCCAGGCCGGAACGATGCCGCACCAACAGCAGGTCTACGCCGGGTTGGGCCAGATTGCCCAGGCCGTTGACCGCGCCGGCCTGACCGACCCCGCCCTGCTGGTGGTCGGCCAGACCGTGCAGGAGGCCGGCCAACTGGCCTGGTTCCATCCCGGCGACTACCCCCTGCTGGGACGCCGGGTGCTGGTTACCCGGCCTGCCCACCAGGCCGCGGAGTTTATGGCCGCCCTGCGGTCGTTGGGCGCGGAGCCGGTCGCCTTTCCGACCATCGAAATCCGGCCGGTGGAGGATACCGCCCCCCTCGATGAGGCCATCCGTCACATCAGCCGCTACGACTGGCTGGTGCTGACCAGCGCCAACGGGGTTGATGCGTTCTGGTCTCGCCTGGCCGCGCTGGGGCTGGACAGCCGCCACCTGGCCGCGGTGCAGATTGCCGCCATCGGCCCGGCGACGGCCGCGGCTCTGTCGCGGCGCAGTATCGTGCCGGACCTGGTGCCGGAAGTGTACACCGCTGAAGGGGTGCTGGAGGCTTTTGATGCCCTTTTGGGCGACCTGACCGGGCGCCGGTTTCTGCTGGCCCGCGCCGACATCGCCCGCAAAACCCTGACCGAGGGCCTGCTGGCCCGCGGCGCGGCGGTGGATGAGTTCCCGGCGTACCGCACCGTCCCCGTCTCCGGCGGGCAAACACCCCCACCGGCAGACATCATCACCTTCACCAGCTCATCAACGGTGCAAGGATATGTCAACTGCCTGGGGGGACGTTCGCCGCAGGAAGCCCTGCGCGGGGCGCAGGTCGTCTGTATTGGCCCGATTACTGCCGCCACCGCAAAAAAGCTGGGCCTGCCGGTCCACGCGGTGGCTGGTGAGTATACCATCGAGGGAATCCTGCAGACATTACAGGGATTGGGAAGTGGGGATTAGAGATTGGGGATTGGAGATTAGAGATTGGGGATTGGAGATTGGAGATTAGAGATTAGAGATTGGAGATTGGAGATTAATCATACTAAACTCTCCAACTATCCAACTCTCCAACTCACAAACTCTTCAACTCTTCAACTCCCCAACTCCCCAACTCACAAACTATTTCAGGAGGTCCAACTATGACGTTGGTCAGACAAATCTTGCAGAAGAAGGGTCGCCAGGTGTACAGCACCACGCCCGAAACATCCGTATCCGAGGCCCTGCAGTTGATGGCCGAAAAAAACATCGGCGCGCTGGTGGTTCTGGACGGGGACCGGCTGGTCGGCATTATTTCTGAGCGGGATTATGCCCGTAAAGTATTCCTGCTCAACCGCACCCCGGCAGATACACCGGTCAAAGATATTATGACCAGCCCGGTTTACTGTATTGGCCCCGATTTTACGCTGGAACAATGTATGGCCACAATGACCGACAAGCGAATTCGCCACCTGCCGGTGCTGGAAAACGATAAAGTCATCGGGGTTATCTCCATTGGCGACGTGGTCAAGGCCGTTATTTCCGACAAGCAGTTTATGATTGAACAGTTGGAGAACTACATTGTGAGCGGAGGTCAATAATGACAGTGCAGTCCGGCAGTTCTCAGCCTCCCCAGACCGGCGGGTCTGTTTTTCCGACCACCCGCCTGCGGCGTCTGCGCCAGTCGCCCACCCTGCGCCGGCTGGTGCGGGAAACCACCCTCAGCCCGGCGGACTTCATCTACCCGCTGTTTGTGACCCACGGCCAGGGTGTCCGCAACGAAGTCCCGTCCATGCCGGGTGTTTACCAGCTTTCGGTGGACATGCTGGCCGAGGAGGCGCAGGAGGTCGCCAGCCTGGGCATCCCGGCGGTCATCCTGTTTGGCCTGCCCGCGGCCAAAGACCCCGTGGGTGAGGAAAATTTTGCCGATAACGGGATTGTCCAGCAGGCTATCCGGGCCATTCGCCAGGCCGTGCCGGAGATGGTCATCATCACCGACGTGTGCATGTGCGAATACACCGACCACGGGCACTGCGGCATTGTGCACGAGGGCCGCATCCTGAACGACCCGTCGATTGAGATTCTGGGTAAGGTGGCCGTGTCGCACGCCAGGGCCGGGGCCGATATTCCTGCTCCCAGCGCGATGATGGACGGGCAGGTAGCGGCCATTCGCCGGGCGCTGGATGAAGCCGGTTTTGCCGACACGCCGATAATGGGCTACTCGGCCAAATTTGCCAGCGCGTTTTACGGTCCCTTCCGCGACGCCGCAGACAGCCCGCCCCAGTTCGGCGACCGGTCTACCTACCAGATGGACCCGGCCAATGCCCGCGAGGCCATGCGCGAAATCGAACTGGACATTGCCGAAGGCGCGGACATCATTATGGTGAAGCCGGCCCTGCCGTATCTGGACATCATCCGCATGGCCCGCGACCGCTTCCCCGGCCTGCCGCTGGCCGCGTACAACGTCAGCGGGGAGTACAGCATGCTCAAGGCCGCGGCTCGCCTGGGCTGGCTGGACGAAAAACGAGTCGCTCTGGAAAGCCTGACCGCTATCAAGCGGGCCGGCGCAGATATGATTTTGACCTACTGGGCCAAAGACGCGGCCCGATGGTTGCAGGAATAAAGATTGGCTCTGCGTTACCTGCAACTCTGCAACCCTGCAACCTTGCTACCTGCTACCTTGCTGCATGTTAGATTGGAGACCGGGAGATTATGAATATTGAGAAATCAAAAGAACTGTTTGCCGCGGCACAGAAGGTGATTCCCGGCGGGGTCAACTCGCCGGTCCGGGCGTTCAAGGCCGTTGGGGGCCAACCCCTGTTCATCGACCGGGCCGAAGGCGCGTTTATCTGGGATGTGGACGGCAACCGGTACGTAGACTATGTTTTGAGCTGGGGGCCGCTTATTTTGGGACACGCCCACCCGCGGGTGGTCAAGGCGCTTCAGCGGGCCGCGGCGCGGGGCACCAGCTACGGCGCGCCGACCGCCCTGGAAACCGAGCTGGCCGAACTGGTCTGCGAGATGGTTCCCTCGGCGGAGCAGGTTCGCTTTGTCAACTCCGGCACCGAGGCCACGATGAGCGTGCTCCGGCTGGCCCGCGCCTACACCGGACGGGATAAAATCATCAAACTGCAGGGCAACTACCACGGCCATGCCGACTTCCTGCTGGTGCAGGCCGGCTCCGGGGTGGCGACGCTGGGCCTGCCCGACAGCCCCGGTGTGCCCAAAGGGGTTACTCAGGATACCCTCACCGCCCCCTACAACGACCTGGAGGCAGTGGAGACACTGTTCAAACAGCAGGGCGACCAGATTGCGGCTATCATTCTGGAGCCGGTGGCCGGGAATATGGGCGTTATTCCGCCCGCAGAAGGCTACCTGCAGGGCCTGCGCCAGCT
>RFJV01000759.1 GCA_003694775.1 Chloroflexota bacterium
GACTTTCCGCCCTGACCGGCCAGGGCGGCTTCTATCTCTTCGGCCCGGTCGGGCAGGCAGGCGGCGCAGGCCCGCACCAGGCCAAAACTGCCGGACAGCATCATATCACCGAAGGGGGTGGCGAAGTAGGGCTTCAGGGATGATTGGTGCAAAAAATTGCGCCGCGGACCGGTGACCGCCAGAAAATCCAGCGGGATGGACTGGCGAGTAAACATCACTGCGCCGTGCCCGTTGGAGTTAAATATCTGGGCGTGGGTGAGGGTTCCCCCGGCAAGCTGGTGGAGAAAGGTTTCGAGCTGGGCCGGGGTAATTTCGCCAGTATGGTGCTCAAAAACGCCTTCGATACCGCCGGTGGGGTCGCCGCCGTTGGTTGGCCCCAGCCGAAAGGCCAGACAGTGAAAGTTGCCGATGTTGGCGACCACCGCTGGCCGGGTCTGGCGGAGGCGAGGGTCTTCCAGCGCGCCGAGCACGGCCGCGGGGGCGGTGTCCATCAGCACCACCGGCAGGTCGGGGCGGGCGGCGCGGGCCGTCCGGGCGACCGCGTCCATGCGGGTCATAATCTCCGGTACATTTTCCGCGGTGAAGGCAAAAGCGGTCAGGCTGTTGCCGGTCGAAATGCACTTTTCCAGATACTCAAACCGGAAAAGCCGGTCGCTGACACCGGGCGGCGCGTTGCCGTGGTCGAACACGGCCACGGCGATGGCGTCCAGCTCCTCGTCCAGATTGACTCCAAACCGGGCAAAGGCCCCGGCCAGGGCGGGGTAGTCAAAATCGCCCATCTGCAGGCAGACGGCCCGGTTCTCCAGCGCGGCGGCCTCATCCTCGCTGACAATGACCGCGCCCATAGCCGCCACCCGGTCCGGGTCATCATCAAACGTGCGGGCCGCGTCGGGGGTGACCCACAGGGGCAGACCGGCCTGGGTATGGTCGCGGGCGGCCCAGGCGCAGGGGCCACCGCCCATCAGCACCCCGGTCAGCAGAACGCCGTCACCGCGGCGGGTCGCCTCCCGGATTCTCCCGGCCAGCATCACCGTTGGCGAAGGCAGAACCAGTTTGTAGCAGTTTTCTACTTCTCTATCGCTGTCGAACAGGAGAATATCTTGCGTGCCGGTTCCAACATCAACGGCCAGGATTTTCATAGTCCCCCCTTATGAAAGGATGAAGGATGAAGGATGAAGGTGGAAGGTGGAAGGTGGAAGGTGATGCGTTTCTTCTGCAACGTCAGACCTTCATCTTTTTGGGCAGTTCGTGCTCCAGGTAGCGCCGGCCCAGCGGTGTGACCGACACCTTGCCGGTTTTGGTGACCCGCACCCAGCGGCGCTGTTGGGCGGTCAGGCGCAGGCTCTTTTCCATATCGATGGGGGCCCGGATTTTGGCCTCACGGTAGCAGGTGTAGACATGGTCGGGCGTGATGCTCTTTTCTTTCAGCAGGTACTGGAGGTAGTAAACAAACACCAGGTTGCGTTCATCATTGGTCACCGGGAACTTGGAATCCATAAAATCGACCAGCGAAGGGCGGTCCGGCCCGGCGGACAGGTCCAGGTGCTCCAGGTAGCGATGGGTGGGTTCGGTTTTGGACGGCTCGGCAGGAGGGGCCGGCTCCACCGGCGCGGCCTCGGCCTCGGACGGCTCCTCGGCCTGACGGGCCGTTCTCCGCCGCCGGCGACCGGCGACATCCAGCTCCACCGCTTCCTCGCCCAAAAACTGCACCTTGAAATCATTGTAGATGGCCCGGACAAAGGCCTCTGTGCCCTCTACTTCCAGGATTCCCAGCGACAGGTCGATTTTTAGTTTGGTGGTCATACGGCCCCCTTGTCTGAAAGGATGAAGGCGGAAGGAGAGATGAAGGCGGAAGGCAGAAAACCGCGCCCCGCCAGCCGGATACAGAGCCAGATATAGAGATTATAGCACAGAGAGGCAGGGGAAAACAAGCCCCGCATCAACCGCCCGTACAGCCGAAGCAAAAATTGACAGAAAGGCCAAATGAGGCCATCATTGCCGGGGTAAACAAAGCATGAACGCACAAACGATTGGAATTGACTACACCGCCGCGGTACGCCAGTCCGCGGGCATAGGACGGTACACCCGCGAAATTGTGCAGGCGCTGGCCCGGCAGGTCGGGCCGGACGACGGCCTGCATTTCCGGCTTTTTGCCGCCCAGACCAGTCCGGGCGCGGTCCCGTCGCCGGGCGCGGCATTTTCCGTGCACACCACCCGGCTCACCGAGCGGTGGCTGGCCCGGCTCTGGTATCGCCTGGAGCTTCCCCTGCCGGTGGAACTGTGGACAGGCCGGCTGGACCTGTTTCACCAGCCCGATTTTTTCCTGCCGCCGACCCGCGCCGGCGTGCGCACCATTGTCACCGTGCACGACCTTTCCTTTGTCCGGGAGCCGGACTCGGTGATGCCGGGCATGAGCCGCCAGCTCAACACCTGGGTTCCCCGCTCCGTGGCCCGCGCCGACCACGTGATTGCCGTGTCGGAGGC
>RFJV01000161.1 GCA_003694775.1 Chloroflexota bacterium
AATTTCATCGGGGCTGGCGTAGTACTGGCCGTTGACGTTGATGCGGATTCCGCCTCTGGGGTCGGCGGTGATGGTGATGTCGGTGGTGTCGGCCAGCGGGGACAGGGCCAGTTGGGTCTGTACAATCCGGTTGATTTCTTCGGCCAGGTTCAGCTCGATGAGCGGTTCCGGGCCGATAGGCCGGGTTTCTGCCGGCGGGGTCAGGGTGGGGGCCGGCGGTTTTGCGGCTGGCGGCGCGGCAGGCTTTACCGGTTCTGCCGGGGCCGGCGGTTGGGCCGGAGAAGGGAAAGCAGGCGGCAGGGCCGAGGGGGCCGGCGCGCCGACCGATTTCAGGCCGGTTTCGCCGGCCACCATACCGCGGGTAAACTGGAGCAAATGGGCCGTAATCTGCAGGATGCGCTGGCCGGTTTCCCGGTCGGTCACATCGGACAGGCGGGTGTACTGCCGCCCGCCAATTTCGACCACCAACTGCCCGGATGGGTGGCGGAGCAGGCGCATCAGCTCGGCGGGGGCGGCAGGGGAGGCCGGCGGCGCGGGTGGGGCCGGTGGCGGGTCGGCCCTGGGGACAGGCTCCACCGCCGGCCTGGATTTAGACAGAATACGGGTGTCCAGCTCCACTGCTTCTGCCTTATCTGCGGTCTGCGGCGACGGGGCCGGCCCGCGGGTCTGCTGGCGTTTTCTTATCAGGTACACGATGAGCACGGCAAACAGCACCGCGCCGATGAGGGGAAACAGCATAAGAACCAGCAAGCCGGAGCCAAAACCTTCTACCACCATTTTTTTTCTGCTACTCCACTTCAACCCCGCGGAGAAAGGCCGCACTTTCTTCCGGCAGAGCTGGATTAATAAACATGCCGCTACCCATTTCAAATCCCGCGGTGCGGCTCAGCCGCGGGATAACGGTAACGTACCAGTGCAGGTAGTCGTTGCTGATTTCCTTGACCGGTGCGGAGCGGATAATCAGGTTGTAGGCCGGGTCGTTCAGACCGATGTACATCTTTTTCAGGATGATGCGCAGGATGTCGGCCAGGGCCTGGATTTCATCCGGCTGGGAGTAGAGGAAGCTGACGCTGTGCTGGCGCGGCAGAACCCAGGTATGGAATGGGGACGGCGCGGCATACAGCACAAAGGCCACAAAGTGGTCGTTGACGGCCACCAGCCGTTCCTCCTTTCTCAGTTCATCCTCCATCATCGTGCAGAAGACGCACTGGCCGTTATCGTCAAAGTAGCGGCGTGCTTCTTCAATGCGGTGGCGGATGTCGGTGGGGACCACTGGCAGGCCGATAATCTGGCTGTGGGGGTGCTTGAGCGACGCGCCGGCCCGCTCGCCGTGATTCTTGAAGTACACAATCTGCTCAATCCGGGAGTCTTTACGAATACTCCAGCCCCGGTTGTAAAAAGTTTCCAGCACCAGACGGATTTCTTCGCTGGTCATCAGGGCCAGGGTGGTGTTGTGGCTGGGGTGCTCCACTACAATTTCGTGGTACCCCACCCCGGAAATGCGGCGGTGGACGCCGTCGAAGGTGCGGGTCAGTTCTCCTTCGCGCGACAGGGCCGGATATTTATTGTAGACTACCCGCGTTTTCCAGGGGCCGCTGGGCGGGTTCTGTTCGACTTCCAGGTCGCGCTCCTCGTTGCCGGGACAGAATGGGCATTTGGGGTCGAAAGGCTCCTGGGCGGTGGTGTGGACCCGCCACTGGGCGTCGATATATTCATCGGGGCGTTTGGCCCGTTCGTTGGCAATGATTACCCATTCTTTGGTTGCCATGTTTTGGCGCAGTTCGGTCATTGCATACATCCTGAGGTTGGTGTTGAAAACACCGCCCCGCTGTTGAAAGGTCAGCCCGGTCTGGCCGAATCCGGGTCTGCCGCCAGGGCGGTGATAAATTCTGCCAGAATCATCGCCGTGGCTCCCCACACCTTGTGCCCGCTGACCAGGAAAAATGGGACCCGTCGTTTGCCGTAGCCGGGAAAAAACCAGACCTCTTCGTGCCGGGTATCTGGATGGAACAGGTGGTGGAGCGGCGTTTCGATAATTTCGGCCACTTCGTACGGGTCGGGCTGAAAAGTGGGCGGGTTGGGGCAGTAGCCCACAAAGGGAAAGATGCAGAAGTTGCTGGGCGGCGTGTACAGGGGAGTCAGGCGGCCAATTATCTGCACGGTGTCCGGCGGCACGCCGATTTCCTCCCAGGTTTCGCGCAGGGCCGTGGTTTCCAGCGTTTCCTCCCCTTCCCGGCGACCGCCGGGGAGCGAAATCTGGCCGCTGTGCGCGCCGTCGTACTCCGGGCGGCGGGTCAGCACTAACCGGAGGTCTGCGGGTGGGTCTGTTGGAGATGGGGGGTAAAGCAGAATCAGCACCGCGGCCTCCCGGCAGTTGGCCGGACGGGTCCAGCGCGGCTGTTCGCCGGGCCGTGGTTGGGGAGCCATCGTTTGCTGGGCCGCTGTACCCGGCAGAGGCCGCGCCAGCGCCTGCCGGATGCCGGTGATGGTCAGGGGGCGGGTCTGGTTTGCCGGAAGTACAGCTTGAG
>RFJV01000162.1 GCA_003694775.1 Chloroflexota bacterium
GGGTATGATATTGTCAATTTTGGGGATTGGGGATTGGGGATTAGAGATTTGGAGATTGGAGATTGGGGATTAGAGATTAGAGATTGGAGATTGGAGATTAGAGATTAGAGATTGGAGATTAGAGATTGGAGATTGGAGATTGGAGATTGGAGATTGGAGATTAATACTCCTAAACTCTCCAACTCCCTAACTCTCCAACTCCCTAACTCTCCAACTCTTTAACTCTTTAACTACCTAACTCGCCAACTCTTCCACTCCCGACTTACGCCGGGTACACGTGGCTGGTGCTGTACTCGTACCGGTCGGCGCGGTAGTGGCTGAGGGTGTATTCAATCACCTGGCCGGAATCCAGGTAGGCCGCGGTTTTCACCACCAGCAAGGGGTCTCCCTCGGAAATGCCGAGCATGCTGGCCTGAAAATGGTCGGCAACCGCGGCGCTGATGGTGTGTTCAATCCGGGTGATGGCCAGGTGGTACTCGCTCGACAGCAGGTCGTACAGGCTGTGCTGGTTAAAATCGAACTTTTCCAGGCCGGGACACAGCTCCACCAGAACGGTTGAGGCCTGCAGACCTACCGGCTCCTCGTCGCCAAAGCGCAGACGCACCAGCCGGAGGCAGGTCTGCCCGATTTTGTCCCGGAACACTTCCGGACAGTCGGGGCCAATGACCTCAAGCTTCTGCTCCAGCACCTGAGAATAGGCTACCCGGCCCATCTCGGCCATCAGCCGGGTAAAACTGCGGTCCAGGTAGAAGCGGCTCCGGTCGGGCCGGGGGTTGACCACCGTTCCCCGACCGGCCCGGCGGGTGATAAGATTGTCTGCGGCCAGGCGGGCCAGCGCGGCACGCATGGTATGCCGGCCCACCCCATAGGCCCGGCACAGCTCCAGCTCCGGCGGAATGAGGGAATTGGGCGGCAGTTTTCCTTCTCGCATCAGCCGGCGCAGGTCGTTTTCTATCTGGTAGTACAGCGGAACCGGGCTGTCGGGGTCTACTGGCTGGATATCCAGTTCGGCAAGAGTGATGGATTTGACGTCGTCCATGGTTTTTCCTCGAATTTGTCCGTACAATAGAATATTATACCCCCAACTGTCACGAAAGGAAAACGGCGATGTCAGGACGCCCCGTAGGGGCACAGCGACGATGGATACCCGTACCGGGCACAGATAAAAATCCGCAGGACGACATTAATGTCGTCCTGCCCCACCGAGGAGAATCGCCATGTTTCTGGTAGCAGGCACAACCACCGCCGACCTGTTTGTTTTTTCCCCCGACCTGCCTTCACTCCAGGCCGATGACGGGTTCAGGGCCGGCAACCTGCTGTTCACCGACCGCCCGCTGACCATTCTGCTCGGCGGCAACGGCGGCAACACGGCCTACGTGCTGGCCGGGCTGGGAGTGCCGGTCGGGCTGGTCAGCGCGGTGGGGCAGGATGTGCTGGGCGACACGCTGACCGGCTGGCTCCGGGCCAGGCAGGTCGACCTGACCGCGCTGGTGCGCAGTCCAGACCACGCCACATCCAGCTCCACCATCATCTTCAGCGACCCGTCCCGGCAGGTGGTTTTTCACCATCTGGGGGCCAGCGCGGTGGTGCACCTGGAGCAGATTCCGCCGGATATGCTGGCAGAGGCAGACGGAGTGCTCATTGCCAGTTTGCCGATTCTGCCCCGGCTCCGCGGGCAGGGCTGTGCCCGCCTGCTGGAGACCGTCCATCGCCGCGGCGGCCTGACCGCGGTGGACATTGGCCCGGCCATCGGCCAGCCGGCTACCCTGGCGGAACTGCGGCCCCTTTTACCCCACATTGATATTCTGCTGGCAAATGAGCACGAACTGGGCGTGATGGCCGGAACCGGCGACTGGGAGACCGCGGCCCGGCTGGCCGTAGAGGCCGGAGCCGGGCTGGTGGTCGTCAAACGGGGCGGGCAGGGCGTATCGGCCCGTGGACGGGCAGTGCGGGTCGACATACCGGCTTTTCCCGTGGACGCCCGGCTGACCGTCGGCGCGGGGGATTCGTTTGATGCCGGTTTCCTGTACGCCCGGCTTCGGGACCGGTCGCTGGAGGAGGCGCTCCGCTTTGGGGCCGCGGTCGCGGCCCTGGTCGTTTCCGGCGAACGCGGCGTGCTGGCCGCGCCAACCCCGGATGCGGTGACCCGTTTCCTGAAAGTCCATAAAATGGTATAATCCCCCGCGGGAGAAAGCTATTTTCGGTGGAGATTGGAGATTGGGGATTGGAGATTGGAGATTAGAGATTGGAGATTAGAGATTAGAGATTAGAGATTGGAGATTGGAGATTAGAGATTAGAGATTAGAGATTGGAGATTGGAGATTTGGAGATTGGAGATTAATTTCCCTAAACTCCCCAACTTTCTAACTCCCCAACTCTCAAACTCATCAACTCACCAACTCACCAACTCTCCAACTCACAAACTCACCAACTCTCCAACTCACCAACTCTTTAACTTACCAACTACCTGACCGAGGAGGAATTCGAAATGAGCCGCGAAGAAGAAATTCTGGATGCCCTGTACGACCACACCCTGGACGGTGAAGCCGAGCCGGTGGTCGAGCTGACCCGCGAGGCGCTGGAACTGGGTATGGACCCGCTGACCATTCTGTTCGACGCGCTGATACCGGCGCTGGAGGAAGTCGGGCGGCTGTTTGAGGCCGGGGAGTATTTTGTGCCGGAAATGCTGGTCGCGGCCAGGGCCATGCAGGGCGCAATGGACATCCTCAAACCGCTGATTGCCGAAAGCGGGGCCAAACCGGTGGGCAAGTTTGTGATGGGCACGGTCAAGGGCGACATCCACGACATCGGCAAGAACCTGGTCAACATTATGCTGGAAGGGGCCGGCTTCGAGGTCATCGACCTGGGGGTGAATGTGGCCCCGGAAACTTTTGTCGAAGCCGTGCGGGAACACCAGCCCGACGCGATGGGGATGAGCGCCTTTCTGACCACCAC
>RFJV01000163.1 GCA_003694775.1 Chloroflexota bacterium
GACCCGCCGGTCTCTCCATTCACAACCCGGGAGGACAACGATGTCTCACCCCACATCCGATATCATTGTGGTCGGCGGCGGTATTATCGGGGCCAGCACGGCCTTCAATCTGGCAAAGCTGGGAGCAAAGAAGGTAGCTCTGCTGGAGCGAGGGGCCATTAACTCCGGCGGAACGGCCAAATCCTGCGCCATTGTGCGGACGCACTACTCTATCAAGGCCAATCTGGTGCACGCGGTCGAAAGCCTGAAAATCTTCGCCAACTTTGCCGAGGCGGTCGGCGGGTCTGCCGGCTTTCACCGCACCGGCTACCTCATTCTGGGGCCGGAGGAACACCGGGAGCCGATGCTCCGCGTCTTCCGCACCCAAAATGAGTACGGCATTGATACCCGCGTCCTCACCCCCGCCGAGGCGCGAGACCTCCACCCGCTGGTGCAGGTCGATGATGTGGGCGTCATCGGCTACGACTCCCTGGCCGGCTACTGCGACCCGCACCTGGTCACCACCTCGTTTGCCAACCGGGCCAGGGAGCTGGGCGTCGCCATCTATACCGACACGCCGGTCACCGGCCTGCGTTTTCAGGGAGACCTCAAAATTCTGGCGACCCCCCGCGGCGAGTTCGCCAGCCCGGTGGTCATTCTGGCGACCGGTCCCTGGACGCACACCTTTGAGCCGATGCTCGGCGTTAAGTTTCCGTTTGTCATCAGCAAGCACAAGGTCATCACCCTCAGGATTGACCGCCCCTACGACCCGCACTGGCCCATCGTCAAGGACCTGACCACGCCCGACAAACTTTACTTCCGGCCCGAAACCGGCGGCGTGGTGCTCATCGGTACGGGTGACCACGGCGACCCCATCGAAGACCCGGACACCCTGACCGACGAGGTGGACATGGCCCACGTGGAGCGCATCGCCGGGCTGATTGCCCACCGGATGCCGGCTTTTGCCAATGCCGGGTACACCGCCGGCTGGACCGGCCCCTACGACATCACCCCCGACTGGAATCCGCTGGTCGGCCCGGTTCCCGGCTGTGAGGGCGTCTACGTGGCAACCGGCTTCAGCGGGCACGGCTTCAAGCTGGCCCCAACCATCGGCGAGGGGCTGGCCCGGTTGGTGCTGGATTTGCCGCCCCGCGTGCCCATTGATATGTACGACATGCGCCGCTTTGAAGCCGGAACTCCCCTGCACGGCGCATACGGCATCGGTTCCATCTCATAACCACCGGGAGCAGGCAAATGTCCAGAGAAAAACGTCAGCGCCGGCAGGCGCCGGAAACGCGGTTCAACCCCGTTCCGGCAGGGCTGGAAGGCGGCCAGTACCGCCCCCTGAGCGAGCAGGATGTCCAGCGCATTCACCAGGCCGCGCTCACCGTGCTGGAGCGTACCGGTGTGGAGATTGTCGAATCCGAGTGCCGGCAAATTCTGCACCGCGCGGGGGCGCGGGTCGACAAAAGCCGGAACCGGGTTTTTATCCCGCGGGGAATGGTGGAAGCCGCCCTGAAAACTGCCAACCGGGATGTGGTGCTCTACAGCAAGGACGGCAGGTTCGACCTGCACCTGCGGGGCAAGCGGGTCCACCTGGGAACCGGCGGCGCGGCCATCCACATCATCGACCTGGACAGCGGTGATGTCCGCCCGACCCGCCTGCAGGACCTGTACGACATCGGACGGCTGGTGGACGTGCTGGACAACATCCATTTTTACCTGCGGGCCGTGGTGGCGCAGGATGTTCCCAATGAGGACATCGACATCAACACCTTTTACGCCTGCCTGACCGCCACCAACAAGCACGTGATGGGCGGCTGTTACTACCCGGAAAAGGTCGCCGAAATCAAGCGGCTGGGGGTGATGATTGCCGGAAGCGAAGAGGCATTTCTGGCCCGGCCTTTTCTGTCCTTCAACCTGGGCTGGATGATTAGTCCCCTGCGGTTTGCCCCGGAGACCACCGAAACCCTGACCGCGGCGGTGCGGGCCGGCATTCCGGTGGCCCTGGTTTCGGCGCCGCAGGCCGGCGCCACCTCGCCGGCATCGCTGGTGGGCACGCTGGTGCAGACCATCGCCGAGGAGCTGGCCGGGCTGACGTACGTTCAGCTTCTGCGGCCCGGACACCCCACCCTGCTGGGCGGTATGCCGCTGGTGTCGGACCTGCGCACCGGCAATATCGTTGGCGGCGCGGCCGAGATGGCCCTGATGAATGCCGCCTCGGCGCAGATGTGCCAGTTCTACGGCCTGCCGGTCTACAGCTCGTCGGCCCTGAGCGACAGCAAAATCCCCGATGCCCAGGCCGGTTTTGAAAAAGGGCTGACCACCGCGGTGGTGGCCCTGGCCGGGGCGCAGTACAACCACCACTCGGCGGGCATGCTGGAGTCGATGCTGGCCGTGGCCTTTGAGCAGTACATCATCGACGACGACATCAACGGGCAGGCAATGCGGCTGGTGCGCGGCCTGGAGGTGACCGAGGAGTCCCTGTCGCTGGATGTTATCGATGAAGTTTGCAACGGTGAGGGGCATTACCTGGGACACCCCCAAACCTACCGGCTGATGCGCACCGAGTACCACTATCCCCACACTGCAGACCGGGGCACACGGCAGGACTGGCTGAGCGCCGGCGCGCTCGACATGCGGGAGCGGGCGCGTCGCCGGGCCAGAAACATCCTGCAGAGCCACTTCCCGGAAATCATCCCCCCGGAAGTGGACCGCCGCCTGCGGGCAGAGTTCAATATCCTGCTTCCGCGGGAGGCGATGACCGCGCCGGGGTAGGAGATTGGAAATTGGAGATTAGAGATTAGAGATTAGAGATTGGAGATTGGAGATTGGGGATTGGGAGTACGAAGGGAAAGATTCATCCTTCCTCCTTCATCCTTTCATCAGGAGGTGCAGATGATTGGCGGAGCGCACGGAAAAATTCTACACGTTGACCTGACCACCGGGGAAATCCGCGTGGAACAGCCCGGCGACGACTTCTACCGCCTGCTGGTCGGTGGGCGGGCGGTGATTGCCTACCTGCTTCTGCGCGACCTGCCCCCGCGCACCGACCCGTTCAGCCCGGACAACCGGCTGATTTTTGCTCCCGGCCTGATGCAGGGGAGCAACCTGCCGGGGGCAGGCCGGCATGCGGTTGGCGGCAAGTCGCCGCTGACCGGCGCGCTGGGCAGTTCGGAGGTGGGCGGCTGGTGGGGTCACGAGTTCAAACGAACCGGCTTCGACGCCCTGGTCATCCGGGGCCGGGCCGACCGTCCGGTGTACCTGTGGATTCACAACGGCGAGGTTGAGATACGTCCGGCAGAACACCTGTGGGGCCTGAAAACCGCCGACACCCAGGCCGCCATCCGTCAGGAGCTGGGCGACGAGCGGGTGCGGGTCGCCCAGATTGGGCCGGCGGGGGAAAACCGGGTGCGGTACGCGGCGGTCATGCACGATGTGAACCGGGCCGCCGGGCGCAACGGCATGGGCGCGCTGATGGGGTCCAAAAACCTGAAGGCGGTGGCCGTGCGCGGGTCGCTGTCTGTTCCGGTGGCCGTGCGCGGGCAGGTCACCCAGGTGGCCCGCTGGCTGGCAGACAACTACAAAACCGAGGCGGCCTGGGCCGCGGAAGGTATTGGCCGCGGCACACAGGACTCGCTGATGCACTGGGCCTACCTGGGCGGCCTGCCGACCCGCAACTTTGGGCAGGCGGTCTTTGAGCACCCGGAACTGCTCAGCGGCGAGCGCAACTACGAGATGTTCCTCAAGGAACGAGACACCTGCCAGGCCTGCCCTATCCGCTGTAAGCAGGTGTTTGAATACCCCAATGACGACCCCCAACGCCGGCTGGACCCGGTCTACGGCGGGCCGGAGTACGAGGCCATGGCCGCCTTCGGTCCGGACTGCGGGGTGACGGACAATCTGGCGGTCTGCAAGGCCAATGAGCTGGCGAACGCCTATGGACTGGATGCCATTTCCACCGGTGCGTCGATTGCGTTTGTGATGGAGTGCTTTGAAAACGGCCTGCTGACCGCGGACGATACCGGCGGTCTGGAGTTCCGCTGGGGTGACGGGGAGCTTCTGCTGAAGGCGGTCGAAATGATTGCCCACCGGCAGGGCTTTGGCGACGTGCTGGCCGAAGGGGTGGCCCGGATGAGCGCCCGCTTTGGCCCGGCCACGGAGCCGTTCAACCTGACCATCAAGGGCCAGGAACTGCCGATGCACGAGCCGCGGCTCAAGCACGCCATGGGTGTGGGCTACGCGGTCGCGCCGGTCGGGGCGGACCATATGATGAATATGCACGACACCGATTTTGCCTACGATGGCGCGGGCCTGCGGCGGGTCAACCGGATGCTGGAGCGGCCCATCGGCCCCCTGTCCCCCAAAGTGCTCAACGAAGAGAAAATGCAGATTTTCTACCACGAGCTGAACTGGATGCACTTCCAGGACTGCGCGGTCAACTGCCACTTTTACCCGTACAATTACGACCATATGGCCGCGGCCCTGTCTGGCGTTACCGGACTGACCTACTCCGCCGGCGACATCCTACAGGTGGGGGCGCGGGCGCAAACCCTGGCCCGGCTGTTCAACTACCGCGAGGGCTTTTCCGCAGACGATGACCGCCTGCCCCGGCGGGTGATGCAGGCGTTTCAGGACGGCCCGCTGGCGGGGGTCGAAATTACCGAAGCGGCGTTCCACTGGGCCAGACGCCGCTACTACGAGCTGATGGGCTGGAATCCGGATACCGGCGAGCCAACCGCGGCATGTCTGGCGGCGTTGGGTCTGGCGGAAATGGTTAGTGAGTTGGGAAGTTGATGAGTTTGGGAGTTTGGGAGTTTGTATGCCTAAAATCGATGCCATTGAAATTCGTCATTACCGCCTGCCGCTGGACCCGCCGTTTGTGGCTTCGTGGGACCCGCGCCCGCGGCGTAGCTTCACCAGCACCGTAGTCCGCGTCC
>RFJV01000002.1 GCA_003694775.1 Chloroflexota bacterium
ACCAGCCGCAGGGTATAGGGGCCGTTGTCCACCTGCGTGGTATCGAACTGGCCCAGCACGCCCTGCTCCACAATCTGGCCGACCGGCCCCAGAATCTGGACAAACGCCTGCGGCCCCACCCCAACGCCCAGCTCAACCTGGTAGTGGGAAAAATTGGCCGCGGTCGCCGCCCCTTCCAGGCGCAGGATGCCCCGCACGGTGCTCCCATCGGGGGGGCTGGTGATGCGGGCAAAAATGTTGCTGGCCGGGCAGAACTCGTCCGGCGGCTGTTCGATGCCGTGCTCAATGGCCCACTCCCGGCCATCCGGCGGATAGACCTGGTAGTACCGCTCTTCCACGTTCGACTGGCAGAACTCGTTGGCCCGCAGACCGGAGTTGCGGTCAATCTTGATGAGCTGGTGGATGTCGTGTTCCGGCCCCAGCGGCGGCTGGTCCTTGAAGAAAATTTCCTTGCGCCGTTTGGGACAAACCTGGCTGGGAATGGTGCCGGAATCGGCGCATACTTCCAGCTCGATAATACCGGGCGGGCGGACAAAATCCCGCACGGGCCGGCCTTCGTGGGCGCGCTCCATAAAATTGTGCCAGATGGGGGCCGCGCCGGTCAGGCCGCTGACATCCTGCATAGGGGAGTTGTCGGCATTGCCGACCCATACTCCGGCCACAATGTCCGGCGTGTAGCCGATAGTCCAGTTATCGCGGAATTCGTTGGTGGTGCCGGTTTTGGCCGCCGCCGGCCGCGACAGGCGCAGAGGGCTGTTGGGGCCAAAGGAAATGGCCCGGGCCTCGTTATCGGCCAGAATGTGGGTTATCAGGTAAGCATGCTCCGGACGGAGAACCTGCCGCGGCTGGGGCCGCGGGGGCGTAATTTCCCGGCCAAAGCTGTCGGTAATTTTGAGGATGGCCGTGGGGGGAACCAGAACCCCGCTGTTTGCCATCGCCTGGTAGGCCCCGGTCATTTCAATCAGCGGGACTTCACCGCTTCCCAGCGCCAGCGACAGGCCGTAATCACTGCGGGTGAGGGTGGTAATTCCCAGCCGGGCGGCCATTTCTTTCAGCGCGTCAATGCCTACCCGCTCCAGCGTTTTGACCGCCGGAATATTGTAAGAATTTGCCAGCGCGACCCGCAGGGAAACCGGCCCGTGGTACTTGCGGTCGTAATTTTCCGGCTTGTAGACCCCGCCCGCGCCGTCCGGATATTCTACCGGTGTATCCATTATCAGTGTGCTGGGCGTATAGTTCAGCCGCTCGAACGCGGCCAGGTAGGTCAGCGGCTTGATGGTGGAGCCGGGCTGGCGGGGGCTGGTCGCCATATTGACCTGCCCATCGATGGCTTCGTCCCGGAAGTCCTTACTGCCTACCAGGGCCAGCACCTCGCCGGTGCTCACATCCAGCGCCACCAGCGCGCCGTTGGTGACATGCCGCGCTGCCAGCGCGTCGACATGCTTCCTGACTTCCTCTTCGGCGATGGCCTGCAGGCGCGGGTCCAGGGTGGTTTGGACCCGTAGACCGGCCTGGTAGATGTATTCCGGCGGCACAATCTTTTCCAGCTCCTGCCGCACAAAGGCCACAAAATGGGGCGCGGCAAAGGCCGCGGCCTGTTCGCGGAACTGGAGTTCGGTTTGTTTGGCCGCCTGGGCCTGGGCCGGGGTGATGTAGCCGGCCTCGACCATCAGGTCCAGCACCGTGGCCTGCCGCTGTTTGGCCCCGTCGGGATTGGTGTAGGGGTCGTACACCGCTGGCGACTGGGGCAGTCCGGCCAGCAGGGCCGCCTCCGGCAGGGTCAGGTCTGCGGCGGATTTACCAAAGTAAGTCTGGGCCGCGGCTTCGATGCCGTAGGCCAGGTTGCCGTAGTAAATCTGGTTCAGGTAAATTTCCAGGATTTGCTCTTTGGTGTAGCGCCGGTTGATTTCAACCGCCAGCACCGCTTCCTTGATTTTGCGCGACAAGGTTTGCTCGGTGCGCTCTTCCGGGGAGAGCAGGACGTTGCGGGCCAACTGCTGGGTGATGGTGCTGGCCCCGGAAACAATCCGGTGCTCCGATACGTTGTAGTACACGGCACGGGCAATGGCAATGGGGTCTACCCCCACGTTCAGGAAGAAGAAGCGGTCTTCGGTGGCAATAGTGGCGTTGACCAGATGGGGAGAAATGCGCGACAGCGGCACCACGGTGCGCCGCCCCCCGGTAGGGTCGATGATTTCCCACAGCAGGTTGCCTTCCCGGTCGGTGATGCGGGTGGTGGCAAACTGGAGCCGGCGGGTGAGCAGTTCTTCGGCGGGCGGCAGTTGGGAGGCATACCAGAAATAGAGGCTGACACCCAGGCTGAGGGTCAGCACACCGGCCAGCAGGGCCAGCAGAACCAGCACGGTCAGCGCCCGAACCAGCCTCTGCCGCAGGCTGACCTGCCGCCGCGGGCGAACGGCTCGCCGCGTAGGCGGAGAGGCAGGCGGTTGCCGGCGGACCGCGGTAGGCCGGCGGGCCGGGGTCTGGGGTCGGGGTGCTGTAGGGCCTGGAGGGGTGGGTTGCTGGGGGGTGACCCGCGTGGGCCGGGCCGGACGTTCTGCCGGGTCGCGGGAAATACGAGTCCGGTCGGGGTGTTCAATCCGGCGGCTGGGCCGCGTCCATTCATCCTCCGGCCTCAGCGGCTCGGAAGGGGGCTGGTTGTCTGGCGTCCTGTCTTTGCGGTCGGGCATTGCTCTCCAGGCAGGGATGGGAGGATTAGAGAGGAGAAGAATTAATCTCCGCCGCTCCAATCTCCTGATACCAACAATTCACTGCCCGGAAATTATAGCAGGACGGCAGGAGGACAACAAAAAAAGGGTATAATCCGCTATACCCCCGTGAAATATGTGCAGACGTGGCAGAAATTTACTTCCTCAGCTTGCAGACGGTCTATCAGCGCGGCTTTTTATACCGGTAAACAATGCGGCCCCGTTCCAGGTCGTAGGGGGACAGCTCCACCCGGACGCGGTCACCCAGCAAAACGCGGATGTAGTACTTGCGCATTTTGCCGGACAGGTAGGCCAGCACGGTATGTCCGTTTTCCAGCTCAACTTTGAAGCTGGTGTTGGGCAAAGCCTCTACGATTTTACCGTCGAGAATAAGTTTTTCTTCTGTTGCTTCAGTCATACAAACTCCTCATACTACTTTAAATATAGTTAATCAATGCGTTGCATATTTTAGCAGAGTGGTATATCCTTGTCAAAAGGTGGCAGAACGGCGGGTGTGTTTCAAATTTCTGACGAGTTCTGTTGTTTTTTGGCCGTCCACGAATACAGCACGAAATTACGAAAATTCGTTCATCCGTCCATTCGTAAATTCGTCTATTCGTGAAAATTTCGTGGACGGCTCCGGTTGTCAAAAAAATGAAACCCATCCGTGCCCCCACTTTCTTGGGAAACGGCAGTGAAATGTGCTATAATCCGACCGTTCAAGATTTTTGTGCAAGAAAAGGAGACGCCATTGAGCCAGTATTATTCACAACCCACATCTCCCATGTATCCGCCGGGACCTCCCGAAGAGGAATACTACGACGACGCGGATTACGAATACGATGACGATGAATACTACGATGAGGAGGACGAAGACAATCCCTGGCTGAAGCGGGGAATCATCTTCCTCGGCGGCTGTCTGGTGCTTCTGGCATGTCTGGGGTGCTGTGTGCTTTTGCTGGTTCTGCTCTGGTTTGTCGACCCGACCCAGGGCCTGCTGGCAACACCTATCCCCGGCAGTGACATTGGCCTGTCGCTGGATGCTCCGGCCTATTCCAACGAGTCGGTGGTGAATGAGCAGAAGGTCAAGCTGACCATTCTGGAACTCTACCGCGACGCTTCTGTGCCGGCTATCCCCCCGCAGGAAGACCGGGAAGTCATCATCATCACGGTGGAGCTGGTCAACCTGGGGGACGAAGATGTCAATTTTAACGAACGGGATTTTGCCCTGCTGAATCTGGCCGAAGAAGCCTATCTGCCCACGCCCGGTGCAATTGATGGCGCGCTGGGCCGCGGCATTCTGCCCCCGGATTCCGGTCTGGAAGGCCGGCTGGTCTTTGAGGTGGCCCGCGGGGAGCAGGGGCTGACCTTGCGCTGGGATGGCGGCCCGGACGCCGAACCCCGTTTCATTGCCCTGGAGTAGTGCCGGTGACGGTCCGATTACTGATTGCCAGCAACAACCAGGACAAAATCCGGGAGTTCCGGGAGATTTTTGCCGACCTGCCGCTCACGCTGACCCATCCCGCCGCGGAAGGATTAACCCTGGAGCCGGAGGAAACCGGCCAGACCTTCACCGAGAACGCCATCATCAAGGCGATGGCCTTTGCCCGCGCCACCGGACTGCTGACGCTGGCAGACGATTCCGGCCTGGAGGTCGATGCCCTGGGCGGCGAGCCGGGGGTCCATTCGGCCCGCTACTGCGGTACGGCCAAAGATGACCACGCAGGCCGCTACCGGCTTGTTCTGCAGAAGCTGGCCGAGTCCGGCGTGCCCTGGGAACAGCGAACCGCCCGCTACCGCTGTGTGGTGGCCGTCGCTGTGGGCGACCGGCTGGTGGGTACAGTGGAAGGAACGGTGGAGGGATACATCGCCTACCAGCCCAAAGGCTCCGGCGGATTTGGCTACGACCCGGTTTTCTATGTACCGGAGTACAACTGCACTATGGCCGAACTGACCCCGGCCCAGAAGCATGCCATCAGCCACCGCGGCCGGGCGGCGCGAGCGGCCATTCCCCTGCTCCGGCAGGCATTGGGCCTGTAGTATCAAGGGCGACCCGCCGCTACGGGTCGCCCTTTTGCGTTTATTTTGCCAGCGGCCCCGGTTCGGCCAGCAGACCGGAGAGCGTTTGCAGAAATTCCGCGGCCGGCGCGCCATCCACCAGGGTAAACCTACTCCAGCGACAGCTCCTCCGCTGGCGGGCGTTTTTCCAGCGTTACGGTGACCGTCATTTTGTCTTTGCCGCCGCGCAGGATTTCCAGCTCCACTTTCTGGCCGGGCCGGGTTTCCAGCATCAGGTAGGCAATCAGGTCGTCCATGCCGTATACCGGCTGGCCGTCGATAGCGGTGATAATGTCGCCGCCTACTTCCACCTCGATGCCGTCTTGCCGGACTACCTTATCCGCCCCTTGCAGACCGGCCTTTTCTGCTGGCCCATCCTTGGCGACATTGATAACCAGCGCGCCGTGCATATTGGCCGGCAGGTCCATCAGGCTGGCAACGTCCGGGGTGACGGTTCTGCCGGTAATGCCCAGCCAGGCATACTCGTACCGCTCACCTTTGATGAGGGTGGGCACCACCTGTTTGGCGATGTTCACCGGGATGGCAAAGCCAATGCCGGAACTGCCGCCGGTGCGGTCGCTGATAATCTGGGCATTAATCCCGATAACCTCGCCCTGCCGGTTCAAAAGCGGGCCGCCGGAGTTACCCGGATTAATCGGCGCGTCGGTCTGGATGACCTCCGGAATGGAGAACGGTGTGTTCCCGCTCCGGATGGTGCGCCCCACCGCGCTGACTATGCCGCTGGTCATAGTAAATTCCTGCCCAAACGGGTTGCCAATGGCAACCGCCAACTGCCCGACCTGCAGGGCGTCGCTATCGCCCAGCGGCAGGGGGGTGAGCCGGTCTGCCGGCAGGTCTACCTGGATGACCGCCAGGTCGGCGTCGGGGTCTGTGCCCAGCAGGGTGGCTTCGACCGCGGTATCGTCGGCAAAGAAGACCTCAATGGTTTCGGCATCGGCTACAACGTGGTAGTTGGTGACAATATGTCCCTCTTTGTCCCACACAAAACCGGAACCTTCACCAAAACCAAAGAATTCATCGGGATTTTCCGGGTCGTCAGGCGAGGGGAGGAACGGATGCAGGTCGGGCAGGCCGGGCAGGCCGGTGTCCACTTTGGTCTTGACCTCAATCCGGACCACCGAGGGGGTGGTTTGCCGGTACAGGTCAATCAGTGCCTGTTCGTAGGCCGCGAGGGGGTCTCCCTGAACGGCGGGGACCGCTTCTGGCTGGGCCACCGCCGCGGCCGGCGGAGAGACCGGTGACGCCTGGGCATTATTGAGCACATAGGGGGCCAGAATCAGCCCGCCGGCAAAGGTCGCCCCTAACAGCAGTAACAGCAGAATGATAATGGCTCCGCCGACCAGCAGGGAGCCGGACCAACGTTGATTCATTCCAGCACCTCGGTTTCTGTAACTTGCAATTTAAGCCGTTTTGACTACTCTATCCCTATACTCTAGCAAGGGTTGATTAGAATCAGCTTAAGACAGCGGCTGAACATCAACCCGGAGGCGGGCCTGACAGAACACCCTGTCCGCTTCCGGTTGGTGCGGCAATAAATTCAATGAGGTGAAGAATGAAAAGATGGTTGGTAGTTGTATTATTATCCTCCGTCCTGCTGGCGGGGTGTCAGTTCAGGCCGGTTGTGCCCGACCGGCCCGTGCGGATAGCCTTTATGAGCGACCGGGACGGTTCCTTTGCCGTCTATCTGATAAACCGCGACGGCAGTAACGCGGTCAGCCTGACGCCGGGCGAGGGGGTCAACAGCGGTTTGCCGCACTGGTCACCGGCGGCGGGATTGCTGACCTACATTACAGACCAGGGCAAAGAAACACTGGTCGTTGAAGCGGTAGACCTGGCCGGGCAGAACAGCCGGGTGCTGGCCGAAGAGCCGCCGGCCAATGCCTCTCCGCCAATCTGGTCGCCAACCGGGGAATGGATTGCTTTCAGCAGTGGTCTGCCCGGCGGCAGTGTGGATGTGTACCTGCTCAATGCGGCTTCGGGGGAGGTGGTCAACCTGACCGACAGCCCCTCGCAGGATGAATTTGCCGCCTGGTCGCCGGATGGCCGGGAAATCCTGTTTACTTCTGACCGGGATGAAACGCTGGCAATCTATAAGATGAGCGTGGAGGGCGGCGAACCGGTCCGCCTGACCGAGGTGGAATCTGCCGCGGCCGCGCCGGAATGGTCGCCGGACGGGAGCAAAATCGCCTTTATGACCAACCGGGACGAGGATGTGGAAATCTACGTGATGGACGCCGATGGCGGCAACCCGGTACGGTTGACGGAAAGCGAAGGCTTCGATGGCTTCCCCCACTGGTCGCCCGATGGGACGAAAATTGCCTTTGTTTCCGGGCGGGATGGTGATGCGGAAATCTACCTGATGAACAGCGACGGGTCGGAGGTGGTCAACCTGACCAACAGCCCTCAAAGCCAGGAATCCATCCAGGGCGATTTTTCCTGGTCGCCGGATGGCCGGCAAATCCTGTTCCACACCGACCGCGACGGCAATATGGAAGTCTACGTGATGAATGCCGACGGCAGTAATCCCACCAACATTTCCAACAGTCCCGCCACCGATTTTGCCTCGGTGTGGGTGAAATAAAAAAGGCCGGCCCGGAGACTGTCTCCGGGCCGGTGTCTTTTGGGTTGAGGCTCAAGGAGGATACGTGAAAAGGTGAAGCTCAGGCGGCCTTGACGGTAATCTTCCGGGCTTTGGCCGGGCCGGCTTTGGGCAGGCGCAGGCGCAGAACGCCGTTCTTTACCGTGGCCTCGATGTTGTCCTGGTCAATCAGGTTGGAGAGGGTGAAACTGCGCTGGTAATCGCCCACCTCGTACTCGGCGTAAGACAGGCTGTAGTTTTCCGGGATGTTCGGTTCCACGTAGCCGTTGATGGTCAGGACGTTCTTTTCCAGCAGAATCTCCACCGAGTTTTCATCCACCCCCGGCATATCGGCCACGATGTAGATGTCCTCGTTGGTTTCGTAGATGTCGGCGCGGGGGATGTACACTTTCTTATCGCGGGTGCGTTCGGCCTCACTCATCGAAGTGACTTCCTGCTTCTCCGTATCCTGAACCTGCAGTTCCTGGGTTACTTCTGCCATGGCGACTCGCCTCCTTTGCTGAAAATTTTCAATCGATAGACACCTTTGCTCATCCGGCCTTAATGGCGATTTTCCTGGGCTTGTCCGCTTCGGCGCGCGGCAGAGAAATCTGCAGGACGCCTTTATCGAAGACGGCTTCCACCTTGTCCGCGTCTACCCGGAACGGAAGCTGGAAGGTGCGGGTAAAGCGGCCAAAGTTCCGCTCGCGGCGGTGGTACTTTTCGCCCTGCTTCAGCTCGTCCGGGCGGCGAGCGCCGCTGACGGTCAGGGTATCGTTCACCACGGAAATGTCGATGTCTTCCGGCTCAACGCCGGGCAGTTCTGCTGTGACCACCACCCCTTCGTTGTTGGTCCACACATTCATTGCCGGGTAGCTGGCCGGGCGATGGAGACGGGGTTCGGCCATGTTAGACAGCAACCGCTCCATCTCGCGCTGGAACCGCTCCATTTCGCGCCAGGGACCGCGAGCACCGTACCGGTCGAACATTCCTCTGTACATCATAGTCTACCTCCTTTATCGTCAATCCAAATCAAAATGATACCTGCACAGTCAGCCTTGATTCGGGGCTATCTTTGGAGTTATTTTGGGACAGGTCCTTTGCTGTTCTGCTGCCTTACTGCTCTACTGCTTTGCTACCTTGCTACTCTGCTACCTTGCTACCTTGTTTACACCCTTACTGTACGGCTCGACTGTTAGATTCGTGCTAGCGCATTATTAGAGCTTTATTAGACCGGGAAAAGAACCGGACAAAAAACAGGGGCGATGTCCTGCACAGAACATCGCCCCTGTACACTGGCTGGATATTTTGCTGGTGAAAGAACTGCTACGACGCGGTGCGCAGTCGCCGGGCCACGAACAGAACCGCGGTCAGGCCCAGAGCAATCAGAACGGCTTCCAGACCGCCCAGACCGGTTTCCGGCACAGTCGCTGCGCCGGCAGGTTCTGCCGCCGGAACCGGGGTGGGAGTACGGGTGGGTTTAGGGGTGGGGGTTTTCTGCTGACTGCCTGCCGCGGCAGTTTCTCCCCCACTGCCTTTGGCGATAACCGGCGTATTGGTGGGGGTCGGCATAGCGGTGGGCGTGGTCAGCGCCGCGGCGCCGGCCGCGGTGGGCGTAGCCCTGGGTAAAACAATCATCACGGTAGGTGTCGCCCTGGCCGCGGCGGCCTGCTGTTCCAGGTTCTGGCGGATGACAAATACACCCCCAATTCCTACCAGCCCCAAGACCAGCAGACCAATCAGCGAGACGGCGAGGATGACAAAGAGTCTGTTCTGTCCGCCGGTGGTTTCTTCTTCCATTGCACTGCTCCTTCCTGACTGTGCCGGTACGCAAAACGAATAAAAGTGACGGCTCTGTTAGAATTCAGGGGGGAGAAGCAACTGTTCAGGTCTGGGAAAACTATTTCTTAAATTGGCCTTTTCCCCGACTATCAGGCGTAAAACGTAAAACGTAAACCGTGAGGTCGAAGAACTGCGTATTACGTTTTACGCATTCCAGGACCCACCCCTTGAAATCTGGTTGAACCAAAACGACAGCAGATTTATGGCCTAATATTATGTCATCTTAATTTTATGTCAAAATCCCTGAGTTGGCAAGTCAGGATGAAAAAACGGGTAGAGGATTCTGCTCCAGCTTTAAAGACGATGGTTGCTTCGCTCCTGCTGACTACCCTGCCAACAACTGTCCTGGCCAGTCCCTCTGGCGTCCCGGCCCGGCAGGAGGAGACCGCCACACCCACACCCACTCCCACTTTGCCTCCGACGGCCTCGCCGTCCCCAACCGCCCC
>RFJV01000760.1 GCA_003694775.1 Chloroflexota bacterium
CGCCGAGGGTCAGGTGGTCAGCGGGTGGGACAGCCAGCCCTTTGGCGGCCTCTACCCCACCAGCCTGTGGTCGCCCGGCGAAATGGTGGTCGACACCTTTACCCTGCCCCTGCCGGAAGACGGCCTCCCGCCCGGCGAATACCGGCTCATCACCGGCTTCTACCAGTTTGAAACCGGCGTCCGGCTGACCCTCTCCTCCGGCGCAGACTTCGCCGAACTGGCCCGGTTCACTGTTCCCGGCGGGTGAGAGGCGGTCTCCAAATCACTTAAGCCAGCCGAGAATTTTTTCTGCAGGACAACTGCCAGCAGTTGTCCTGCTTCATTCTTGTTGATGTCCCGCAGAGACTGTCCGTTGCCCCTCATACCTGAACAGCAACCGAAATGGATAGAATATCTGTCTAATGTGATATTGCAGTCACCAAATGATACAGCTTTGTAACATTTAACTGGCGAACAATAAAGTTAATTTTCTGCCGCAAATTTGCAAAATAGTGATATATTATAAGCATCAAACCTGTCCAAAATAAGGAGATAGACTATGGCGTTTGATGTTATCCGGAAGCAAAATTACCCCGCACCGGCCCAAATGGTCAGCCAATTGACCGGCAAAACGTTGGAATCGTTGGGCGGTAAGTTGTCCAAACGCAACAACCCTGCTAAAGGAATGTTCGAAATCAATTTCAACAAAAAAATCAAAAATCAGGCCCTTCCCAACCGGATTGACCTGCAGATTAAAGTGGTTCCGCAAGAATCCAATGGATGCAACGTTATGGCCCGCGCCTTTCCGGTAGACCCCCTCGGCAACAGACTGACCTTTGGGGTGAAGGGCAATGCCGCAGAAGTAGTGATGATGACTTTTTTTGATGAACTGGAAAAATCTATCAAAGAGTAATCGTACACTTTTGTAGGATTAAATCTGCTTCAGGCAGTACCAATTTATGGAACAATCATTAGCATAGTCGCTTCAAAGAAGATGGTTTCTCTCACGGTTCAACAAAAAAGAATACTCCTCCATTTGTTAACCGAGAACTCCCCCGTACCGATGTCTGAGCTGGCGGACCATCTGAATTTGACGACTCGCCAGGTTCACTATCGCCTCAAACCTGTTGCCTCCTGGTTAAGCCAACGAAATGCATCGCTGGTAGCCCGCCCCAGAGTCGGGGTAACCATCAAATGTTCCCCTGCCCAGCGCCAGCAATTACTGCAGGAGCTTGCCCGGCAATCAGACCTGCACCTGGTACTGTCAGCAGGCCAACGCCGACAGCTTCTGGCACTGGTGTTGTTATTTGCTGATGCTCCTCTCATCCTCAACAATCTTCAGTACATTACGACTGCATCCCGGACCACTATTCTCAAAGATTTGGAACCGATTACCGACTGGGGCCGGCTTTATTCGCTGGAGCTAATCCGCAAACCGAATTTTGGGGTAATGTTTGATGGCCCGGAATTCAATCGACGCCAGGCGATAGCCAGTGTGCTCTGGGGGGATACCCCTTTCAGAGACCCCTTGATATCGATGAACTATGGTCAGGGTATCCGTTTCGCCCTCAAAGATACCCCCACCTCTCTACCCATCATCCGGCAAATAAATCGTTTGCTCGATGACATCCCCGGCCCAACTGCCTTTGAATGGGTAGCCTTTGCTGAAACCAAACTGGGCGGGCGGTTTACCGATGAAGCAGTATTATATCTGGCCCTGGTGCTGGCTGTGCAGTATCATCGCCTCCAGACGAGACATTTTGTTGAGGTCAAGCCCGACACCCTGGCCTGGTTATCTACCCAAAAAGAGTGGGCGGTAGCCCAGGGAATAGCCCGCCTGATGCAGGAAGAGGGGTTGGAGAGTACCGTTCCAGAGGCCGAGATTGGCACTATCGCTATGCAGTTGCTGGCCGGTGTTCGTGACCAGCTCTGGCCCGGCGACCTGGAAATCGATCCCGCTCTGACCCGGTTGGTTGACATGCTGATGGACGAAGTGGCCAGAGCCTTTTCAACACCTGGATTACGGTACGACATCCCCTTGCGCGACGGGCTGGTTTCTCATATTATCCCGGCTATTTTACGCCAGCGATTTGGTGTATGGGCGCCCTCACGCTCGTCCGAGGGGGTTGTGCCCCGGGAATGGCCCCAGGAATTCAGGATTGCCAGTGAGCTGGCCCGGCTGGTTACCGAACACACCGGTGTGCCCCTGCCCGATAGCGAAGTTGAAACCATCACCTTGCTACTGCGGGCGGCATTTGTCCGTGAGCGCCCCAGCCATCCTCGCCGGGTGTATATTATTTGTCCCAGCGGAATGGCAACGGCGCAACTGCTGGTGGCCCGGCTCAAAACTCGTTTTCCCAGCCTGGAGATACAGGGGGTGTTATCTCTACGAGAGCTATCTGCCGACCGGGTAGCCAACGCCCATTTACTCATCAGCACCGTCCCGCTGGAATCCCCCCGACGTGGTTTACCGGTTATTCAGGTTCATCCCCTGCTCACCGCCACCGATATCGAAGCCATCACAGATTGGTTAACTACCGCAGTCAGATAGCCGAAAGGAAAGGAGAGGATTTATGGAAGATACTGTCCCATAAAAAAGAGACACCACTATTGACTTGGCCGGTCTCGTGGTGCCTCTATCGCACAGATGGTAGTAACTCCTGGCCTGGGGCCAGAGAGTCTTGTATCTGCACGGATAATTATAACCCCGGCAGTTACAAACCGCAAAATTATCGTGAATTAACACACAAAACAAAAATCACATCACTCTGCCTACAGGAGTTTAAGAAATGAGAGAGAAACTACAGCGGTTTGGTGGCTTTTTAGCGGCAATGATTATTCCAAACCTGGGGGCGTTTATTGCCTGGGGGTTAATTACTGCCTTGTTTATCCCGACCGGTTGGCTGCCCAACGAAAAGATGGCGGCACTGGTTGGCCCTATGATTACGGCGATGCTTCCTCTTTTAATTGGATACACTGGCGGCCACCTGATTCACGGCGTGCGCGGTGGTGTAGTTGGCGCGGCGGCCACAATGGGCGCCGTGGTTGGCTCCGATGTGCCGATGTTCATCGGGGGGATGGTCATGGGGCCGTTAGGTGGCTTCCTAATGAAAAAGTTTGACGAAGCCATCGAAGGTAAAGTTCCGTCTGGCTTTGAAATGCTGGTGAACAACTTTTCTGCCGGTATTCTGGCGACCATTCTGGCCTTGGTGGCCCTGGTCGTTGTTGGCCCCATTGTGCAAACACTGACCAACCTGATGGGCGCGGGGGTGCAGTTCCTGGTTGATAACCGCATTCTGCCGCTGGCCGACCTGTTCATTGAACCGGCCAAAGTGCTGTTTTTGAACAATGCCATTAACCACGGCATTCTGGCCCCGCTGGGCGTTACCCAGGCAGAAGAAACGGGTCGTTCAGTTCTGTTTATGCTGGAAACGAATCCCGGTCCCGGTCTTGGGCTTCTGCTGGCTTACTGGTTTGCCGGTAAAGGGATGGCTAAACAAACCGCTCCCGGTGCCATCATCATCCACTTCTTTGGCGGCATCCACGAAATTTACTTCCCGTACGTGCTGGCGCACCCGATTATGCTGGTGTCGTTGTGGGCCGGTGGTATTCTGGCTGACCTGTGGTTCGTCATTATGAAGGCTGGCCTGGTTGCCACGCCGTCGCCTGGCTCAATCTTTGCCTATCTGGCTGTCACGCCTAAAGGCCAGCACTTTGCCGTGTTTACCGGGGTTCTGATTGCCGCAGCAGCCTCCTTCCTGGTCGGGTCGTTCATTTTGAAGCTGTATCCGGTCCGGGAAATTGAGTCGGAAGATGCCGCCGAAGATTGGGATTGGGACTGGGATGAGGAAGAGGTAAGCACTGCCGCCGCTTCGGCTTCTTAGTCCAGCCTGTTTCACCCTGGTATTGTCAGAACGGGGGTGTGCCTGGCGGAACACCCCCACTTCCCAAAAATTCTTACAGCTCAGATACAGATTTCAGGAGAGGTACAATGGCTAAACAAATCGCTGGCGCCGATGTCAAAAAAATTGTAATTGCCTGTGAAGCCGGTATGGGTTCCAGTTTGATGGTAACGAACAAACTCAAAAAGAAGGTTAAAGCGGCTAACCTTGACGTGGAGGTCAGTCATACTTCCGCCCGGGCTATTCCCGAAGACGCCCAGGTAGTGGTGGTACATAAAGGCCTGGCAAAAATGGCCCTGGAAAAAGCGCCCTGGGCGGTTATCATCCCGTTTGACAACTTCATGAATATTCCGGTTTTCGATAAGATAATCGCGGCCATTCAGAAAAATGGCATCATTAAAGGGATAGGTTAACTATGAGCATTGTCAGTAAAGAAACGATTCTCATCAATGCCCAGGTCAAAACCAAAACAGACGCCATCATCTTGGCCGGAGAATTACTGGTAAAGGCCGGTCATGTCACCCCGGATTATATCGACGGAATGCTGGCCCGTGAAGAAACGATGTCTACCTATATTGGCAATGGCGTCGCCATTCCGCACGGCCAGTTTGAAAACAAGGAAAGCATCCGCAGTACCGGTATTTCGGTGGTGCAGGTCCGGCCCGGAATTATATGGGACGACGATGAACCTGATGAACGAGCTTATCTTATCATCGGGATTGCAGCCACCAACAACGAGCATATCGGTGTGTTGAGCAATCTGGCCGAAACCCTGGAAGAAGAAAGTGCCGTACAGGAACTTGTTCATACCGATGACCCCACCGTCATCATTGAATGTTTGAACCGTCCCCAGGAAGAGCCGGTTTAACAAAGATATGCCGGGCACTAAGGAGATAGTCCCATGAAACAGCTTGACCTGACCATTGTCAACCCTACCGGACTCCATGCCCGTCCCGCGGCGGTTTTTGTGAAAACTGCCAAGAAATTCAAATCCAAGATTACCGTGCGGCACGGAAAAAAGAAGGCCAACGCCAAAAGCGTCATCTCTGTCCTGGCGTTAGGGGTAGAATCCGGTAGCCAAATTCAGCTCCTCGTTGAAGGCGAGGATGAAGAAGAAGCCCTGACCACGCTTCAAGCGGCTGTTGCCGCTGGCCTGGGAGACGACCTGAACCATCGGCCCCAACCAACCGGGGCCGATGGTTCAGAAAAACAGGCGGCGGTTGCCGGCAAAACCGTCCCCTCTGGCCAAACCAAATCCAACGAAAAAGTGGTGCGAGCAATCCCCGCCGCACCCGGCGTTGCCATTGGGCCGCTGTACCGGTTCAAAGCCGCTGAAATCAATGTGGAAACCACTGCCACCGAAACCGCAGACCCCGTCCAGCATAAAACTCGGCTGGAGGAGGCCATCAAACAGGCCAAAACCGAACTGCGGGAACTGCACCGGCAAATGCTCCAGCGGTTGGGCGCAGGCGAGGCCGCCATTTTTGAAGCCCATCTGGCTATTCTGGACGACCCGGAACTGTTCGAGAAGGCTTGCGAGCAGATAGAGGCCGGCCAACCAGCCGGGAGTGCCTGGTCTGCGGTGGTGGAAGAGATGGCGAACACCCTGGCCAGCTTGAATGATGAACTGCTGGCCGCGCGGGCCGCCGACGTGCGGGATGTGGGCCGCCGGGTACTGCGGATTTTATCCGGTGTCCAGTCCCACGGACCTGACTTACCGGAGGAACCGGTTATCCTGGTCGCACCAGACCTTTCTCCCTCCGATACGGTTTCGCTCGACACCAACCGGGTGTTGGGTTTTTGTACCGCCAGCGGCGGCGCCAACGGCCACACGGCAATTTTGGCCCGCGCCCTGGGTATTCCGGCCATTGTGGGGGCCGGTCAAGAAGTACTGTCGCTGTCTAACGGTACTACGGCCGTTCTGAATGGCGATACCGGTACGCTCACGCTTGACCCTGATGCCGACATGCTCACCGTTGCCAGGAATTTGCAGAAAGAACATCAATCCCGTCGTACCGCCGAACTGCAGGCCGCCCACACCAAAGCGATGACCGCCGACCAGCACCCCATCGAAGTGGCGGCCAATATCGGTAGTGTGGCCGAAGCCCGGCAAGCTGTGGAGTTTGGCGCCGAAGCCATTGGCCTTCTGCGCACCGAATTCCTGTTTCTGAACCGGACTGAAGCTCCATCGGAAGAATATCAGTTTGAAGTATACCGCGACATCGCCCTGGCAATGGACAACCGGCCGGTCATCATCCGCACGCTGGATATCGGTGGCGATAAACCCCTCCCGTACCTGAACCTGCCCCCTGAAGAGAACCCATTTTTGGGCCAGCGAGGTATCCGGCTGTGTCTGGCTCGCCCCGAACTCCTGCGTACACAACTGCGAGCCATTCTCCGGGCGGCCAAATTTGGACACCTGCGGATAATGTTTCCAATGATTACCAGTTTTGAAGATTGGACTGCGGCCAAACGGCTGGTCGACGAAGTCCGGGCCGAGCTGGATGCCCCTCCGGTTGAACTGGGAATTATGATTGAGGTACCCGCCGCGGCACTGCTGGCCGATGTTTTTGCTCAGGAAGTTGATTTCTTCTCCATCGGCACCAACGATTTAACCCAATACACCCTGGCCATAGACCGCACCCATCCCCTGCTGTCGGAGCAGGCCGATGGTCTGCATCCGGCAGTGCTGAGGCTTATCAAAAATACGGTTCAGGCCGCGCATTCTGCGGGAAAATGGGTGGGTGTTTGCGGTGAATTGGCCGCCGATGCCCACGCCGTCCCTGTATTGGTGGGACTTGGCGTTGATGAATTGAGCGTCAGTATTCCGGCTATCCCCACCGTAAAGGCCCAACTTCGCTCGATTGCGTTATCTACTGCCCAACATCTGGCCGAACAAACGCTGGCTTGCGCCACTCCCACCGAAGTGCGGCGCACTGTTGATAGTTTACGTTCGTTTTCACAGCCGGTTGTAGAGAAGTAAGGATGAAACAATGACTCGCTCAAACCAAAACTCACAAAAAAAAGCGGTGCAGTTTGGCGCCGGCAATATTGGCCGTGGCTTTATTGGCCAGGTTTTATCACAGGCCGGCTACCGGTTGACCTTTGTTGATGTGGTCGACCCGCTTGTCAGGCAAATCAACGAACGAGGCCGCTACACTCTTATCGAAATCGACGCCTCCGGCCAAAAAGAAGTGACCGTGGAGAATGTTGAAGCTATCAATGCCAGCAACGAAAGTGCGGTCATTCAGGCAATTGTCGAGGCTGATATCATCATCACCGCGGTAGGCCCAGGAGTCCTGCCCATTATCGCCAAGGTAATTGCCAAAGGATTACAGCAGCGCGCTCAGGTTAACCCCGCCACTCCGCTGAATATCATCGCCTGTGAGAATCTCATTCATAACTCTCATATTCTCCGGGACCATGTGACCAACCATTTGCCCGACACCTATAGAGCCTACGTGGAACGAAACGTTGGTTTTCCCAACTGTGTGATAGACCGGGTGGTCACCGCCCCGTCTGATACGGTGCGGCAGGCAGACCCGCTGGCTGTGGTAGCTGAAGGCCAGGGTATCTGGATTGTCGACCGGTATGCAGTGGCCGGTGAGCTTCCGGTCATTGCCGGCTTGCAGTTTACCGAAAACCTTGAGGCTTACGTCGAACAGAAAATTTTTACCCTCAACACCGCCCACGCCATTGCCGCTTATCTTGGCTACCTGAAAGGCTACCAGTACATTCACGAAGCCCTGCATGACCCGGAAATCTACCGCACGGTTTTGGGCAGTGTATGGGAATTTGGAGCAGTACTAACCAAGCGCCATAATCTGGACCCCGTAGCCCAACAGCAGTACGCGGCCCAGGTTTTGAAGCGGTTTGAAAATTCCTCCATCCCCGACCCGATAGAACGGGTGGCGCGAGACCCCAAGCGAAAATTGGCCCCTACCGACCGGTTGGTTAAACCGGCATTGTTAGCCCTGGAGGCAGGGGTGACTCCCAATCATCTGGCGACCGGCATTGCCGCGGCTCTCTTGTATGATGCCCCCACCGATGCCCAGGCCGTGGAGCTGGGCCAAGCCTTGCGAACACAGGGCCTGGAAGCTGTCCTGCAGGAAGTGTGCCAGCTTCCCCCCGACAGTGCCTTGACGGCTTTAATCAAAAGCAAAATGTCAAAAGCGGTTCGGGCCGCAGTTTTTGCCTGACACCAGTAGCTCTTTAGCCCCAACACCTGACACCAGTAGCTCTTTAGCCCCAACAGTTGTATTGGTATTCTGGAGGTCTGGCAATATTTTTGCCAGACCTCCTTCTTACTTATAACGGCGTCCGGCTGACCCTCCCCTCCGGTGCAGACTTCGCCGAACTGGCCCGGTTCACTATTCCCGCACCGCGAGCTACAGTCCCGAAATGAATTTCCAGGCTGTGTAACTGCAGTCTGCCAGACTTC
>RFJV01000021.1 GCA_003694775.1 Chloroflexota bacterium
ACGGCGCCGGCTTCTACCTGTACCCCCGGCGACAGCACCGACCGCTCCACAATCCCTTCGATGATACAGCCGTTGGAGAGCAGGTTGCCGCCTACCCAGGCATTTCCGCCCACCTGCACCGGCGGCTGTTCCTCACTGCGGGTATGGATGACCCACTCCGGGTCGTACAGGTCCAGGGCCGGGGTTTCGGCCAGGAGGGCCATATTGGCTTCCCAGTAGGCTTGCAGAGTACCGATGTCGGCCCAGTAGCCTTCGAAGGGGTAGGCATACACCCGGTAGCTGGAAAGAATGGCCGGCAGAACGTCGCGGCCAAAATCGTTCAGACTGTCATCGGCCAGGATGTCGGTCAGGGCGGTGGTGTTGAACACGTAGATGCCCATCGAGGCCAGGGTTTCCCTGGAGCGCCGCGGCTTCTCCTTAAAGCCGACCACCCGCATGTCGCCATCCACACTGACAATGCCAAAGCGATGCGTTTCAAACGGGCTGACCCGCCGCACCGCCACAGTCACGTCGGCCTGGGACTGCTGGTGAAACCGGAGCATAGGGCGGTAGTCCATCTTGTAGATATGGTCTCCGGCCAGGATGAGCACCGTATCGACCCGCTGTTCGGCCACAAAATCCAGGTTGTGGCGCACTGCGTCCGCGGTGCCGCGCTGCCAGCCGCTGGTCTGTCCCGGTCCCAGGTAGGGCTGGAGCAGGCGTACCCCGCCCTGCGAGCGGTCCAGGTCCCACGGTTTGCCCACGCCGACATGTTCATTCAGCGGGCGGGGCATATACTGGGTCAGCAAGGCCACGTTGTACAGCCCGGAATTGACGCAGTTGGACAGGGCAAAATCGATAATGCGGAACTTGCCGCCGAAGGGAATGGCCGCCTCGGCCCGCACCTTGGTGAGCACGCTCAAATCTTCGCTGGCCCCACCGGCCATTATCATCACCAGTGTTCTCATCAGACTGTCTCCCCGCTAGGAATTTCCGGCCCTGGAAAGTCGGTTTCCAGCCGGTCGCACCGAATCATCACATTCCGGCCAATGGTCACCCCGCCGGGAACCTGCGCGCCGGAGCCAATCACGGTAATGCCGGTGTTGAGCTTGTCGGGGGCGGCGTGGTTGGGGGTCAAATCGTCACCGTGGCCCACTTTTGCCCCGGCGCCGATGACCACGTTTTCATCGATGATGGCCCGGTCGATAATCGCGCCGGGGCCAATCCAGGTATCGTTAATGATGACCGATTCCCGTACCACTGCCCCCGGCGAAATATACACCCCCGGCGACAGCACCGACCGCTCCACCCGGCCCCGCACCACACAGCCGTTGGAAATCAGGCTGTTGATGACCTGCGCCTGCGGCCCCAGCTTCACCGGCGGGCGCTCCTCGCTCCGGGTATGGATGACCCAGTTGGGGTCGTGCAGGTTCAGGGCCTGACTGGCCTCCATATCGCACAGGGCCAGGTTGGTTTCCCAGTAGGAGTGGACCGTGCCGACATCCACCCAGTAGCCTTCAAAGGGGTAGGCGTACACTTTGTCCTGGGCAATCATGGCCGGGATGACATCCTTGCCAAAATCCAGCCGGGGGGCGTCGGGCCGGCCTTCGGACAGGCGCTCTACCAGAATGTCGGTATTGAAGACGTAAATCCCCATCGAGGCCAGCGTACCCTTATCCCGGTCTTTGGGCTTCTCGTGAAACTCGGTGATGCGCATATTGCGGTTGACGCTCATAATGCCGAAGCGATGAGTTTCTTCCAGGGGCACATTCATCACCGCCACCGTCAGGTCGGCCCCTTTCTGCTGGTGGTATTCCAGCATCGGGCGGTAGTCCATCTTGTAAATGTGGTCGCCCGACAGGATGAGCACCAGGTCCGGGTCCTGTTCCTGGATGAAATCCAGATTGCGGTAGACCGCGTCGGCGGTGCCGCGGTACCAGTCCAGGTCGGCACTGCTTCCCTGGTACGGCTGGCGCAGGTGCACCCCGCCGCGCTGGCGGTCCAGGTCCCACGGTTTGCCGATGCCAATATGGGCATTGAGGGAATGGGGCCGGTACTGGGTCAGCACGGCGACATCGTAAATCCCGGAGTTAACGCAGTTGGACAGAGTGAAGTCAATAATTTTGTATTTTCCGGCAAAAGGGACTGCCGGCTTGGCGCGCTTGTCGGACAGCACGGTTAACCGCGTGCCCGCGCCGCCGGCCATCAAAACTGCGAGGGTTTTCATCAGGGCCTCCTAATCGCCAATCTCCAACCGCCAACCTACGGAAACAACCGCCGGGCCTTGATTTCGGCGACCGCGTCGTCCCGAAAGCGGTACAGCCGGGCCGGACGCCCGCCCGTCTCCCGGTAGCCTTCGACCATCTCTACCACGTTGGTTTTGCGCAGTTTACTGCGGAAGTTCCCTTTATCCAGCTTTGTCCCCAGGATGATTTCATAGACGTGCTGGAGTTCGCGCAGGGTGAACTTTTCCGGCAAAAGCTGAAACCCGACCGCGGTGTATTCCAGCTTGTACCGCAAACGGGTCAGGGCATAATCCAGGATTTCGTCGTGGTCAAAGGCCAGGGGAGGCAGGTCGTAAATGGAAAACCAGGCCACATCTTCTGCATCCGAGGCGGCTTTGGGGTGCAGTTTGTCGGCGCTGACCAGGGCAAAATAGGCTACGGTGATAACGCGCATCCGCGGGTCCCGGTCGGGCCGGCCAAAGGTGTAGAGCTGTTCCAGGTACACCGTATCCCGCGACACACCGGTTTCCTCGGCCAGCTCCCGGTAGGCCGCGTCTTCCAGGCTCTCGTCAATGCCCACAAACCCGCCGGGAATGGCCCACATCCCGGCATAGGGCCAGGACTTCCGTTTGACCAGCAGAACCTTGAGCTGGTCATCCAGAATGGTAAAGATGACCACATCTAC
>RFJV01000761.1 GCA_003694775.1 Chloroflexota bacterium
ATTTCCAGCCGGTCGGGGGGATAGTCCTGGGCCAGGGCCGCGGCCAGACTGCGGCGGATAAAGGCGGCTTCGTTGAGGACCGGCATAATGATGGTGACGAGGGGAAACCAATTCTGCATCTTATTGCCGGTTTAGAATCCTATTGCCTGTATTAGCCGGTTAACAGAAGACTGTGCAGAATACACTTGTTCAACCCGTCGTCTGCCGGCCAATCCTAATTGACGGCGTCTATCAGGATTGTTGAGCAACGCGATAACTGCATCGGCAAATGCCTCTGGCTCATCAGCCACAAGTACATCTTCGCCATTCTGATGTTCCACTCCTTCAACTCCCACCGAGGTGGTTACAATCGGCTTTCCCCAGGCCATCGCTTCAAGAATTTTCAGGCGTGTACCAGCCCCAATTCGTAGTGGAACAACGACGACAGCCAATCGTTTGACAACGGCAAACATATCATCGACCGCGCCGATAAACTCGACTCCTGGATAGGTCCCTAAGGCGCGGATATTTCCCGGGGCTGACCGTCCGGCGATGACAAAACGCGCGGTTGGGCATTTCTGTCTGAGACGTGGCCATATTGTCTTTACAAAATAAGATACTGCATCGACATTGGCTTCCCAATCAAAAGCTCCAAAAAAGCCAATGGTATGCGGCTCCTCCTCATCCGGTTCAGCCAGAGGATACCGGTCCAATAATAAGCCGGTAGGGCGGTAACACAACTTTTCTTCATCCAAAGAATCGTCGATGTGCGTTTTTATGTACTCCAGGTCCTCCATCCCCAGAAAAAGATGCCTATCTCCAGCCAGGAGCACTCGCTTCAGGTAATGCTTTAAACGAGGTGTTTCAATCCGGCGCAATAATGCCAGGGCAGGATTGCGCTCAACCTCAGAAAAATATTCGTACACTTTAGGCGTCACCACATGATGGTCAACTGCAAGAACGGGACGTGGTGATAACCGGGAATAAGAGAATAAAAACTGAAACATAAACGAAAATTCTGTCAATATCACATTATAATTTTCAGTTGCAAGTTGGTGTTGTATGGTTATGTGCATTAACGAGGAAAAATGGCGGGCAACCACCAGGGGGGATCGCTTCATAACCGAAGAGAACATGACTTGTGGCGACCACGCGGGCGGCCCGTCTACTACTACCAATCGTCGACAGACGGTTTCCAGCCGGGTAAGCTCCTCCGATGTTCTCTGGGAACGATAACAAATGACATCAACGTCGATTCCACGTCGAGTTAGCTCCTGTAAATCCCCATAGATAGCAATACCACCGCCGCTATCCGGCAATGGTGCAAAAGGTGCAATCACCAGCATAGTGGGTCTGGCCATCTTTAATACACCTGTCCCCGAACTCCTCGCCAGCCATCCCAAAAGCCGGCCAGAGTAGCCTGCTCAATCCGTCGAAAGTCTTTTTTCCCCGGCCAATATTTTATTGGTGCCAGCAGTCGCCGAATCAGAAACAAGAATAAAAATAAAGCTATCCCAGGGCGATACCATCGGGGTGAAAATCTTAAAAAATAGTGAACATAATTACGAGTAAAATAGTAGGCCGCAAAAGGGGACATCCGTTGGCTGTTTAAGGTCACATCATGCCAGACCAACGAATCCGGCGTACTATACACTTTAAAACCGGCCCGCTGTGACCGGGTACAGAAATCAGCATCATCACTGTACACAAAATACTGGGGGTCAACAGAACCGATAGCTTCTATAACTCGACTGGAAACCAGCATTGAACACATCGGCACATAATCCACCTCAATTATCCGGTCATATTGGCCATTATCTTTCTCCTTGTCACCGATGACAGAAATTCGGCCCAGCCAATGGTTTACTCTGGCCCCAAAACTCCAGATAATGTCAGGCGACTCGGCAAAATAAATTTTTGACCCCACGATACCGGATTCAGGCATCTGATGGAAGACAGCCAGTAATTGAGTTAATGCCCCTGGGTCTACAATTACATCATTATCCAGTAACCAAAAATAATCCGGATGATACCTCGCGGCAACGTTTATCCCGGTAAAGAAGCCCCCACTTCCGCCGAGGTTTGTCTCATTTTCAACCAAGTGAATTTTTGGCAACCTGGCAAATCGACGGCGTATCACCTCCACGGTTCCATCGGTTGAAGCGTTGTCTACAATAACGATAGCTTCAAGGGGATAAGAGGAGTATAGAAGAGAGTTGATACACCGCACCAACTGCCGGCACTTATTCCAGGTCACAATAACGGCTACGACCTTTGGGTCAGATATCCTCTGTTTATCCTGGTGCTCATCTACCAACGGTTACCCCTCAATCGCGCTTCGAGTTATTCTGAAACATTCAGCATATCTACAAAAAAGTCCCATTTCGACCCCTTGGCGGTATGTTTACCCCTCTTTCAACGCCGCGCCAACCGCCAGCCCATCCCGAATGGAATCCGCGATGCCCTGAAACACCCACCGGCCGTAGCGGCCCACCTGAAAGATACCG
>RFJV01000164.1 GCA_003694775.1 Chloroflexota bacterium
ATCGGCCAAGTATTTGGCCGGGTCTGCCTTCACTTCTTCCAAAATACGTATCAGATGGGGGACTATTTCCTCCCGCCGTGCGATTGCCGCGTCAATGGCCTCGCGGGGATATTTCCCGCTGTGTCTTTCCAGTACAGCCAGGATTTCTTCGATAGTTTCGTAAGCCATTGTTCGGTTCTCCCTTGAAAATAGCCGTTTACCCCGTAGGCGGGGCATCCCAATGCCCGCCGGGGCAGTGACTGACTCGCCCGGCATAGGGATGCCGGGGCTACGGATACCAGGGCTACGGATGCCGGGGCTACGGATAAAGGACAACGAAATTTTCACTTGTGCCCGGTACGGGTATTCTCGTTGTCGTCCCGCCAGGGACTGTCCGACTCCCTAAAAATAGGTGGTTTCTACCACCGGTGATGCACCAGCGGTTTGATTTTGCGTTCGTAAATATCCCGCACGGCGGCCATAGTTTCCGGGCTGAGCGGCTGAAGGTCTGAAGCCATCGCGTTGTCGACGGACTGCTGGCGGTTTTTGGCCCCCGGAATGGCGCATGATACCGCGTCGAACATCAGAATCCAGCGCAGGGCAAACTGGGCCATTGTGGCCCCCAGAGGCAGGTACTGGCGCAGTTCTTCTGCCGCAGACAGGCCGGTTTCAAAATCGATGCCGGCAAAGGTCTCGCCCACGTCAAAGGCTTCCCCGCGGCGGTTGAAATGGCGGTGGTCGTCCCGGCTGAAGGTGGTGTCGCGGGTCATCTTGCCGGTCAGCAGGCCGGAAGCCAGAGGCACGCGGGCCAGGATGCCTACCTGCTTCTCTTTGGCAATGTCGAAGAACCGTTCCGCGGGCCGCTGGCGGAACATATTGAAGATAATCTGCACCGTTTGTACATTGGGGTACTCCACGGCCTTGATGGCCTCTTCCACCTTTTCCACACTGACCCCGTAGTAGCGGATTTTGCCCTGCCGGACCAGGTCATCCAGGATGTCGAACACTTCCGGCATATAGTAGACCTGCGTCGGCGGGCAGTGGAGCTGGAGCAGGTCGATAGCGTCGGTTTTGAGGTTTTTGAGACTGCGCTCCACAAACGCGGTCAGGTTTTGGCGGTTGTACCCCTCGGCGACGTGCGGATTTAATCGCCGCCCGGCCTTGGTGGCGACATACACTTCCTCGGACCGCTCCTTTAACACCTGAGCGATGAGCCGCTCACTGCGCCCGTCGCCGTACACGTCGGCGGTATCAATGAAGTTGACCCCGTGGTCAATGGCCGCGTGCAGGGCATCCAGGGCGTCTGTTTCGCTGACCGGGCCCCAACTGCCGCCAATGGCCCACGCACCAAAGCTGATTTCGGAAACTTTCCAACCGGTTCGTCCCAGAGGTCGGTATTTCATTGTAGGGGTTCCTCCATAAAATAGTTTGGGAGCTGGAGAGTTAGGGAGTTAGGGAGTTGGAAAGCTGACCTGAAAACTCCCCAACTCCCAAACTCAAAAGGGTGCTTACGCGGTGGTCTGGTCGGGTTGCTGTGCCAGGACGCCCTGCTGGCGGTAGTCCAGGAACAGCTTGCCCCACTGGGTGCTCTGGAGCCACTTTTCAAAGACTCGCCGGTCTTTCAGCGGCCAGCGGTAGTAATCGTGATACACTTCCGAGCCGAGGATAAAGGCATTGACCAGCGGGGTGCGCATAAAGAAATTCTGGATAGGCTTCAGCGGCCCAAACCAGATAATATCGCCGACCATGCTGGCCCCGTTGTCGCCGACGCTGAAGTGCCAGTTTTCCTGGGAGATGTCTACATTGCCCACAATCTCAATTTCGTTGACATCGCCCACACCGAGGCCGGCTTCGTGGGCCAGCCGCACATACAGCAGGTCGTCCAGCGGAGAGAAGCCCATCATCTTGGCCGCCACCGCGTCGATGGCAGTCTGGTCGGCGGAAGCCAGGATGACGTTTTTGATTTCCGGATACATGGTGCGCGGGCCGGGGCCGTTGCCGGCGGTGGTGCCGTCCATCACCGCGAACAGACCGGGGTGGATTTCCTTCTGAATTGCCAGCAGGTCGACCAGCGTTTCGTGAATCCAGCTATGGGTGTAGTGACGTTTGGTATTGAGCAGGCCGCCAAAGGCGTTTTTCATCGCCCCGGTGGTGGTGGTGTAGATGTGGCACTTCACCGTGGGCAGATGGACAATGTTCTTGCCGAAAAAGTAGTCGGGAATGCGGATGCCTTCATCGAAGATGCGGTCCAGCACCAGCATTTTGTGTTTGGGGTGATATTCCACCCACTTCATATCCTCGTCCCGGAAGTTGAACAGTACCGGGATGCCGTACGCCTTGAAGATTGGCTTGTAGCCGTTGAGGTCCTCGCCCTTAAAGGCATCGGTAACAACCGTTTTGTTCTGGACGCAGGTGATATCGGTAAAGCCGTTGCGCCGCAAGCCGAGAATCGTCCCTTCCAACTGCCAGGGGGTCGTGTTGGCCCCCGGAAACGGAAAATGCCAGGAGATGTTATCCTTGAGAATGGTGGTGGCGTTGGGGTCCAGTGCCTCTTTCAGACCGGCCAGCTCCATAGCCCGCTGGACATCCTCCAGGACTGTTTCCGGCTGGGTTCGCACCACTGCTACTTTTGCCCGTGTCGTCATAATTTGCCTCCGTAATATCGCTTGTGAATACCCGTCAAAAGGTGATGTGTCGTGACAAAAAGACATCCCGCAAAACCGGGATGCTGTACCCGGATAGTATAACCAATTTTTCCGTTAAAACCAAACCGGAAACACGGACACGAAGGGCACGAGGGAAAATGACGAAATATGGTGCGGTATGGCGGTAGTGCGATATTACGATATTGCGATATTGCGATAGTGCGATAGTGCGGTGGTGCGGTAGTGCGGCGGGTGCGGCGGGCCAGAATCTGCGCCGTCCACGAACCCAACACGAATGCACGAATAGCCCCGCCGCCCATTCGTGCATTCGTGCATTCGTGCATTCGTGCATTCGTGACCCCATTCGTGGACGGCCCCCTACGGCCACCAGCGGCCCACATCCTGGATGGCCCGGCAGGTTTCCGCCACGGCCTCCGCCCCGCCCAGGGCGGCGATGACCGGCTCCAGGGCGCGAATATCCGCCAGCAGGTCTTCGCGGATGCGGCCGGCCAGGACGGGCAGGGTGTCCGCCCACAGGGGGTAGAGGGTGGGCCGCTCCAGCCGGGCCAACCGGGGGGCCAGCCCGGCCAGCGCACGCGCCCGTGGGCTGCTCAACAACACCTTCTCCGGCAACG
>RFJV01000762.1 GCA_003694775.1 Chloroflexota bacterium
ATTCAGGTGCGGGCCGTTTGACCCTCACCCCACCCCCACCCGCCGTTAAGGCGGGTGGGGGTGGGGTGAGGGGGATTGACGGCCGGAGTGCTGAACAGTTACGTTCAGAGGTAAAAATACGGGCTGAGTATCGCTGAGAATACTGAACCACATTTTATAGACAACCTTTTGGCGGTGTCGGGGTCCTCAGCGATTTCAGCGATTTCGCTCCCGCTTTGGGATTTTTGTCCCACAGTCAAATACCCCTGCCTTAAAATCAAGGCCGGGGGGTAGACAAGTGGGGAAAAAGGGTGTATAATGTGGGGGAATGTGGGGTAAAGTGGCGCGAAATGGGGAAAGAACGTATGTTCTATACCCCCCAGTGGGGCAAATCCCCCCACCCCCTTGATTTGAGGTCCTGAGGCATGTTTCTCGGCGAATACGAGCACACCCTCGATAACAAAGGCCGGCTGACCATCCCGTCCCGCTTCCGGAACGAGATGGCCGGCGGGGTGGTCATTACCCGCGGCCTGGACAAGTGTCTGTGGGTGTTCACCAGGTCCGAGTTTGAGCGGCTGGTCGAAAAGATTGTCAGCCAGCCCATCACCAACGTGGATGTGCGTTCCTTTGCTCGCTACCTGGCCGCCAATGCTCAGGACCTTATCCCGGACCGTCAGGGACGGGTGCTCATTCCCCAGAAACTGCGCGACTACGCCGGCATCGACAGCGAGGCCGTGGTCATCGGGGCGATGAACCGGGTAGAGGTCTGGAATCCGGAGCGCTGGCGAGCCGAAGAAAGCAAGCTGACTGACGATGAAGACAGCTTTGCCAAACAGTTGGCCGCGCTGGGGATTTAAGACGATGAAAGGGTTATGGGGAGGAAGCCATCCCGGAACAGGCGATGCACCAGTCCGTTCTGCTCGAGGAAGTGATAGCGTACCTGCGCCCCCAACCCCACGGTGTTTATATCGATATGACCGTGGGGGCCGGTGGTCACGCCGCGGCTGTACTGGAGGCATCCTCACCTGACGGTCAGCTATTCGGTTTTGACCAGGATGGGCAAGCCCTGGAAATCGCGGCGGCGCGATTGGCTGAATTTGGCCCCAGAGTGCACCTTTACCAGTTGAATTTTGACCGGCTTCGCCAGGCGGTTCAGGATTACGGAATACCGCCGGCGGACGGGATACTGTTTGACCTGGGTATCTCGTCTATGCAGGTCGACCAGCCGGAGCGAGGCTTTTCCTTTCTGGCGGATGGCCCGCTGGATATGCGGATGGACCCCACCCACGGCCCCTCCGCGGCAGACCTGGTGAACCATCTGCCCGAATCAGAGCTGGCAGAGCTGATTTTTCGCTACGGCGAAGAGCGCTACAGCCGGCGGATTGCCAGAGCCATTGTCCGGGCCAGGCCCATTTTCCGCACCTCCGACCTGGCGCAGATTGTGGCCGCGGCGGTTCCCGGAGGGGGACGGAAAGGCCGGCGAGAACGCATCCATCCCGCCACCCGAACCTTTCAGGCCCTGCGCATCGCCGTGAACGATGAGCTGGGCGCACTGGAGCGGGCACTGCCGCAGGCAGTAGAACAGCTCAAGCCCGGTGGCCGGCTGGCGGTTATCAGCTTTCATTCGCTGGAAGACCGCATCGTCAAGCAGTTCTTCCGCCGGGAAGCGCAGGATTGTATCTGCCCGCCGTCTCAGCCGGTTTGTGTATGTCAACATAAAGCTACTATACATATTATAACCAAAAAACCGATTACGCCCAGTCCGGCGGAAATTGAGAGCAACCCACGGGCCCGCAGTGCAAAACTGCGGGTCGTTGAGTCAATAAGGGATTGATATTATGTCAAGTAATACCATGATTAGTCTCAGGCCGGGAAATGTAGTGCGCCAGCTCTCATGGTCTGTGGACCGGAAGACGGCGTTGATGATGCTGGTATCGCTTTTTGGTATCAGTCTGGTTGCTGTTCTGTATCTCTCGCAGACCAGTTCGGTTACGGAGACCAGCTACCGTATTGACGAACTGCGCACGGAGCTTGACCAGGTCCGCAACGAAAATGCGGCCCTGTCTGTGGAGATTGCCCGGCTGGAGGCCCTTTCCCGCATCAAGGCGCGGGCGGTCGAGCTGGGTTTTCGGCCTGCCGGGGATGTTCGCTATCTCAGCGTGCCGGAACTGGCCTCGGTGATTGAAGACGAAGGTCCCCTGCGCCGCTATCCGGTTTACAATCAACCCCGTCCCCCTCTTCAGCCTGACTCTCCTTCTTCGCTGTGGGAGCGGGTGCTGGATAGGGTTGCCGCCTGGCTGGACTACCGGTAGAGGGCTTAAGCGACGGCAGATTAGGAGATTTTTGGTGAAACCGGAAGGCTTTCACACCCGAATTTATATGGTGCTGGCGATTATATCCGCCGCGGGGCTGGTTCTGATGGCCCAGCTGGTTCGCTGGCAGGTGCTGGAGCATCAGCGGATGCAGGACCTGGCCGAGCGGGAGCACCGCGACGAGCAGGTCATCCCGCCGCGGCGAGGTGAAATCTATGACCGGAACGGTCACCTGCTGGCCGGCGATATTGTGGAATACGACCTTTCGGCCAGCCCCAAAATTGTCACCGCGCCGCAGGAAACGGCCCAAAAGCTATCGGAACTGCTGGATATGCCGCGGGTCGAACTGCTCCGCAAATTCAGCACCCACAGCGAATATGTACCGATTGCTACCCGTATTTCCCAGTCTGTGGCTCAGGAAATTCAGTCCTGGGAAAATGTGGGCCTAAAGCTGGAACAGCGCACCCGCCGGGTTTATCCCGAAGGCGAGCTGGCCGGCCACGTGTTGGGCTTTGTCAACAGCACCGGCGACGGCTTCTACGGAGTGGAAGGGTATTACAACAACCTTCTGCGCGGCAAACCCGGCCTGGAAGAGGGGGAGCGCAGTCCCTTTGGTGATATTATTCCCCTCGGAATCGGGCGGTATGTGCCGCCCAAACCCGGTGGAACGCTGTATCTGACCATCGACCGGGCGGTGCAGTACATGGTGGAGGAGGAAATCAAGCAGGCCGTCTGGCGGTACGGTGCACAGCGCGGGTCGGTGATTGTGATGAATCCCCGTTCCGGGGCCATCCTGGCGATGGCCAATTACCCGTCGTACGACCCCAATGCTTACAGCCGGGTGCAGGATGACAAAATCTTTTTCGACCCCAACGTCAGCGAACAGTACGAGCCGGGGTCTGTGTTCAAAATCGTAACCATGGCCGCCGGTCTGGATGCAGGGGTTGTGACTCCGCAATCGGTAGTGTACGACGGCGGCTACATCGAGGTGGGGGGGCGTCTGTTTTACAACTGGGACCGCCAGGGACACGGCTCGGTGGATATGACCACTGTGCTGGCCAAGAGCCTCAACGTGGGCGTGGCCCAGGTAGCCGTAGGGTTGGGCAAGGAACGCTTCTACACCTACGTGAAGCGGCTGGGATTTGGCCGCCTGACCGAAATTGACCTGGGAAGTGAAGGCCCCGGTACGCTGAAGACGCCGCAGGATGCAAGCTGGTACGCCAGCGACCTGGCCGCCAACTCCTTTGGTCAGGGGATTGCGGTCACCCCCATCCAGATGGCCGTGGCCGTGGCCGCCATTGCCAACGATGGCCTGATGGTGAAGCCGCACGTGGTGGAGCGGATTGTCAATGGGGATGAAGTCATCGAGGTTCAGCCAACGGTGGTGCGCCGGGCGGTTTCGGAAGCCACGGCCCATACTTTGACCAACATGCTGGTGACCGCCCTGGAGCAGTCCGACTCGCAGGCGGTGGTGCCGGGCTACCGGACCGCCGGAAAAACCGGCACCGCCGAAATCCCGGTTCCCGGCGGCTACCACCCCACCCTGACCATTGCCTCGTTTGTGGGCTATCTGCCCGCCGACGACCCGCAGGTGCTGGTGCTGGTCATCCTGGACAGACCGACTACTTCCCGTTGGGGCAGTAAAACTGCGGCCCCAACTTTCCGGCGCATCGCCGAGCAGTTGGTGGTTATGCTGGATATCCCGCCCGACGAGGTTCGGGTGGCCTTAAAAGATAGCAAAGTAACAGAGTAGCAGGGTGGCAAAGTA
>RFJV01000763.1 GCA_003694775.1 Chloroflexota bacterium
ACCTGCTCCAATTTATTCCGACACCCCTGAAGCAATTCCATCACTACATATCCAGACAATACTATCTCTTCCTCATCCTCCAGCGTATCAAACCATTTCATCGCCGGTGGATATTGCCGCAACAGGTCAATCATCACATCACTGTCCAGCAGAATCATGGCGAGTTTCTCCACGCCGCTGTGATTGTTCCCTTAACTGACGGGCATAGACCACGCTGTCTCCAATGTCATCACGGTCTTTCCATAGACCAATTAGCCCTGATTGCCGCAGTTGACCGGCAGTTAGACAAGAACGCAAAGCAGTCTTCGAGGGTTGGGGCAACAAGATGATTTCTATCAACTGCCCCTTCTTGTAAGGCAAACCTGTAATTAACACTTTGCCATCCTCTACGACAACTTGCTGAACTCGAATTGCATTCATAATTATTCACCTGAGGGATGCGATATTAAGATCCCTAACTTTGAGACTCATCCGCTCTAAAACTCTCCAACTCCCCAACTGGATTTTCAGGGCAGTTGAAACCGTCCGGTAGCCCGGACAATTTTGTAATCAAAGTTGGTGACGTATTCAAACAGCTTGTTTTTCAGGCGATGCCATTCATCGCTGGCGAGGATGGATTTCATGGTGGGTAAATCTTCGGCAACTGCGCCGGTCAGAATTTGAGGGCCGTCGCCAAAGACGGTGTACCAGGCTTCGGTGGGCTGGATGCCGAGCTTCATAATTCCGGGCGCAAATTCGCGCACCACAAAGTCAAAATATTCGCTTTCGGAGCCTGGTTTGATATCCCAGCTCATTAACAGTTTTACCATGTCGTCCTCTGGAATCCGGTTGACCTGAAGATTATTCGTACTAAACAGGATAGCAGAATAGCATGGAATCTGCAAGTTATTTGCCGCCATCGGGGGTTAAATGGAGGCGCGGGCGACCAGCCGGGTCAGGGCATCGGGGTTGGAGAACGGTCCCACCGCGGCCAGATTGAGCCGGTTGCTTCGCAAAATCTGCCGGGCCAGCGACTGAACAGCTTCCGGGGTGACCGCGTCGTAGGCAGACAGAACCTGTTCCGGGGTGCGGATGTCATCCAGAAACATGGCCTGGTAGGCTACCCAGGAGGCCTGGTTGAAGGTATCTTCCAGGCTCAGCACCAGCCGTCCCTTGAGATATTCGCGGAATCTGTTCAGCTCCGCCTCCGGAACCGGCTCGTCGACCAGCCGTTTCAGCTCGTCCAGGATAATCTGCACCGTTTCCGCGGCCCGGTCGGGGTCTACACCGGCGTAGATTTCCAGCGCGCCGGTATCGCTCAGAAAGGTGAGGTGAGAGTCGATGGCATACGCCAGCCCGCGTTCTTCCCGGATTGACTGGAACAGCCGGGAACTCATCCCGTCGCCCAGAACGGCGTTGAGCACGCTCAGGGTGTACCGGTCCGGATGACTGCGGGGCAGGGCCGGCAGGGCCAGGCACAGATGCCCCTGCTCAATGGGGCGCTGTTCGACCACCCAGCGCGGTTCGGTTTGCACCGGCGGGGCCGGGCGGAAGGCCGGGCGAGTCTGCGGTTTCCAGTCCGACAGCAGGCCGCTCAGGCGGGGGAGAACGTCTGCGGGGTAAAAGGCCCCGGCGATGGCAACCACGACAGACCGGGGCTGGTAAAGGCTGTGGTAGAAATCCACCAGCGCGTCCCGCGTCATCCCGTTGAGCGACTCCCGCGTCCCGGCGACACTTCGCCCCAGGGGATGGTTGGGCCAGAGAAGGCGGTCGGTGAGGACGACTATCCACTCATCGGGCGCGTCGTACACCATATCCAGTTCCTCGCCGATAACGCGGCGTTCTTTCTCGAATTCCGCCGGGGCGAACAGGCTGTTCCGTACCTGGTCGACCAGCACATCCAGGGCGGTGTCCAGGTGCGCGGCAGATACCTTTACCTCGTAGGCGGTTGTTTCCTGGTCGGTGTAGGCGTTGCTGTATCCCCCCACCCCTTCGACCGCCTCGGCAATTTCTCTGGCGGTTGGCCTGCGGCGGGTCCCCTTGAACAGCATATGCTCAATGAAGTGGGCCGCACCGGCCAGCGAATCCGGCTCGTAGCGGGAGCCGGCGGTCACAAACACGCCCACGCTGACCGATTGGACGCTGTGACCGGGCACCAGCAGAATTTGCAGGTCGTTTTCCAGCCGATGGGTTTGAAAAATCATATTCCGAGGCGCGCTCCATTAAAAAGATTCCTCCCCACTTTAACACGCATGTAATGGAATGTAAAATCGAATGGGCCGGCGATGACGATGTTATGCCGCCACGGCCATAAATTGTTACCATTCCCAAGCTATGCTAAAATATTAACGGTTCGCCCATCCAGTGCCATCAACCAATAACGGACAGACCATGCCGGTCTGCCGGTAGCCCACCGAGAGGGTACAGCACAGAAATGGCGGCAGTCCCGGTTGGAACAGCAGAAACAGCAGAAGATTGTTTTCTGCCTTCCGCCTTCATCCTTTCTTCAAGAGGGAGCTTGACCAATGGCTACAGACGTATTTATCAGCTACCGCCGTACCGACTCAGACTTTGTACGGCAGTTGTACGGCCAGCTAACCCAAAACGGCATCACCGCCTGGTTCGACCAATCCGATATTGAACCGGGCGACCACTGGCGGACGGAAATTGCCGAAGGTATTCGCGGCTGTAAGGTCTTCATCGTGGTGCTGTCGCCGGACGCGGTGGAGTCCAAAAACATCCGCAAGGAAGTAGACCTGGCCGAGCGGCACAACAAGCCCATCCTGCCGGTGATGTGGCGCAAAACCGACATCCCGCCGGCATTTGAATATGCCCTGGCCGGCATCCAGTGGTTTGATTTTGAAGGCCAGGCCACCCCGAAAAAATTCGCCGAACTGGTCGACGTGGTGAAGCGGGTGGTCGGCGGCGTGTCCGTAGAGGAGGCGGCCCAGAATAAAACCGTTGCCCGAAGGCCGCTGTTCCCGGCGGTGGAAAAGGAAACAACCGCCACACCCACCCGGCGACGGCTGGGTGGTCTCCAGAAAAAGGCCGCCGCCAGCCCCATTGCCCTGGGTGGGCGAGTCATCTCCAGTGTAGTGACCACCTTCAACCTGGACGTTGCCGACCAGGACTTTGTCAATACCGAGCTGAAATGGCTCTTTGCCGCGGCCGACCATTTCCTGAAAATTCGCCGCGGCGAGGCAGAGTACTCCCAACCGGTCCCCGTCCCCATCCCTCCCGACGCCCAGCGCTCTTCCCAGGCCGATAACCGCCTCCAGACCGGCCTGGATGAGTTCGACCTGCAGTTGTGGGCCGACCAGATAGAAGCCGGCTTCAAGCGCATCCGCATTCACCTGCGCAACCTGGACATCCTGCTGGACCAGGAAGCCATGAAGGGCGAAGCCGGTAAAGGCGATGTTTACCTGCAGAACCAAATCAAAAATACCCGCATTGAGATTGTCAAGGTCCTGCGCGAAGTGGCCGAACTCCTCAATCAGGCTTACGGCATCCGCGTGACCAGCCCCGACCAACTCTTGGAATTCCTGGAGCAGTAGATGGATAATTTGCAGAAAAAATTTGCCCCCTTTGCCCGCCGCATGGAAGCGGCCGGCCTGCCGGACATTGTTATCAACACCTTCCGCTATTACTACGACCAGCTTCTCCACGGACAAACCGGATTTATCCCCGAAAACGATATCGAACCGGTAGAATCTGTACCGGACAGTGAAACCTTCCCCGACAGTCTGGCCCAAACAGGCCAGGAGGCCCTGCCGCACACGGTAATGATTAAGCTCAACGGTGGTCTGGGAACCAGTATGGGCCTGGACCGGGCCAAGTCTCTGTTAAAGGTCAAAAACGGACTCTCCTTTCTGGACATCATCGCCCGGCAGGCGCTCACCGCCAACATTCCCCTGGTGCTGATGAACAGCTTTGCCACCCGCGACGACTCCCTGGCCCTGCTCCGGCAGTACCCGGACCTCCAGCGCGACCACATTCCCCTGGACTTTGTTCAGCACAAAGTCCCCAAAGTAGCTCAGGCCGACCTGTCGCCGGTGGAATGGCCGGCAGACCCGGACCTGGAATGGTGCCCACCCGGTCATGGCGACATCTACACCGCCCTGGTCACCAGCGGCATGCTGACCCGCCTGCTCGACGCCGGCTACCGCTATGCCTTTGTCTCTAATGTAGACAACCTGGGCGCGGCGCTCGACCCGCTCATCCTGGGCTATTTTGTGCAGAACGACCTGCCGTTTATGATGGAAGTGGCCGACCGCACCGAAATCGACCGCAAGGGCGGCCATCTGGCCCGGCGCAAGTCAGACGGACAGCTCATCCTGCGCGAAGCGGCCCAGTGCCTGCCGGATGACCAGCCGGAATTCCAGAACATCCAGAAGCACAAATACTTCAACACCAACAACCTGTGGCTCAACCTGCCCGTCCTCAAGCAGTACCTGGAAGAGCACAATTATCTCCTCGGCCTGCCGATGATTCGGAACAGCAAAACGGTAGACCCTCGCGACAGCACGTCAACCCCGGTATATCACCTGGAAACTGCGATGGGCGCGGCCATTGCCGTGTTTGAAGGCGCAGGCGCGGTCCGCGTGCCGCGCACCCGCTTTGCCCCGGTCAAAACCACCAACGACCTGCTGGCCGTCCGCTCCGACGCCTATCTGCTAACCGAAGATTACCGCATCATCCAGAACCCGGCCCGCAAACTGGGACAAATTGTTATCGCCCTGGACCCCGCCGTCTACCGGCTGATTGACGAAATGGAAGCCCGCTTCCCCTACGGCCCGCCATCCCTGCTGGACTGCCAGCGGCTGACCATCGTGGGCGATGTCCGGTTTGGACGGGAGGTTGTCCTCAAGGGGCAGGTCGAACTGATTAACCCCAGCGGCTCCCAGCAGGTCATCCAGGATTTTGCCGTCCTGGAAGGCCTTTACCGCTGGGACTGAAAAAACATACTACCGCACTATCGCAGTATCGCACTATCGCACTATCGCACTATCGCAGTATCGCACTATCGCAGAGGAGTCTAACGATGATTATCGGCATTCCCAAAGAAATCAAGGACAACGAGTACCGGGTTTCAATGACCCCCCAGGGTGTGCACCAGCTGGTTGAAGCCGGACACATGGTGCTGGTCGAAACCGGGGCCGGCGACGGCAGTTTCTTTCACGATGAGGATTACCGGCGGGCCGGCGCGTCGATTGTCAGCGCAGAAGAGGCGTGGAGCCGGGCCGAGATGGTCGTCAAGGTAAAGGAACCGCTCCCCAGCGAATACCCTTACCTCCGTCCCGACCTGGTGCTGTTTACCTACCTGCACCTGGCGGCAGACGAACAGCTAACCCGCGCCATGCTCGAAAGCGGCGTGACCGGTATTGCCTACGAAACCGTGGAACTGCCCGACGGCAAGCTTCCCCTGCTGACCCCCATGAGCGAGGTTGCCGGTCGGATGGCGGTTCAGGTAGGGGCGCAGTACCTGGAGCGGCACGAAGGAGGCCGGGGGAAACTGCTGGGCGGGATTCCCGGCGTCAGGCCGGCCAATGTGGTCATTCTGGGCGGCGGGGTGGTGGGCACCAACGCGGCCCATATTGCCCTGGGGATGGGCGCCAGTGTGATGATGATGGATATTAACATCGACCGCCTGCGCACTCTGAGCGAACTGCTGGGCGGCAATTTTGTCACCTGGGCCGCCAATCCGATGAACATCGCCCGCGCCGTGGCCCGCGCCGACCTGGTAATCGGCGCGGTGCTGGTCAAAGGCGGAAAGGCGCCCAAGGTGGTCACCCGCGAGATGGTCGCCTCGATGAAAGCCGGCAGTGTCATTGTCGACGTGGCAATTGACCAGGGCGGATGCGTGGAAACGTCGCGGCCTACCACCCACTCCAACCCCATCTACACCGTCGATGGGGTTATCCACTACTGCGTGGCCAATATCCCCGGCGCAGTTCCCCGAACCAGCACCTACGGCCTGTCGAACGCCACCCTGCCCTACGTGATGAAGCTGGCAAACCGGGGCTTCAAGGAGGCCGTCCTCTCCGACCCGGCCCTGGCAAAGGGGGTCAATACCTACCGGGGAGAATTAACCTACCAGGCCGTCGCCGAAGCGTTCGACCTGCCGTACACGCCGCTCAAGCTGGATTGACCTGCCGCTACCGGCGGAGCTGGTCACTCCCCTGCCGCGAAGCCGCGGCGGGCGCCAGAGTTGGCGTCTGCCGCGGTTTCGCGGTAAAATTTTCCCCTACCATCTACCCCATTATTTGTCGGGCAACATTGATTTCACCCTACACGGTATACGAGGAGCCGTTATGCGTTCATTTATTTCCAACCGGGTACAGCAGATTCCCCCATCCGGGATTCGCCGCTTCTTCGACATTGCCGCCACGATGGACGATGTCATCTCGCTGGGTATTGGGGAGCCGGACTTTGTTACCCCCCAGCCCATCATCGAAGCCGGTATTGCCTCTCTCCAGGCCGGACACACCCATTACACCTCCAACAACGGAACCATCGAACTGCGAACGGCCATTTCCCGCCAGCTCCAGCGGCTGTACGGCGTAGAGTACGACCCCGCGCTGGAGATTGTTATCACTGTGGGCGTGTCGGAAGCCATGTACCTGGCCCTGACCGCTATCCTCAACCCCGGCGACGAGGTGATTGTGCCCCAGCCCTGCTTTGTTTCCTACACGGCAGAGGTCAGTCTGGCGGGGGGCGTGCCCGTGCCCATTGCCACCCGCGTGGAGAACAACTTCCAGGTCACGGCAGAAGAAATCGAGGGGGCCATTACCCGGCGCACCAAGGCCCTGCTGATTGGTTATCCCAACAATCCCACCGGCGCAGTACTGGAGCGCCAGACGATGGAAGAAATCGCCAGGGTGGCGCAGAAGCACGACATTCTGGTCATCTCCGATGAAATCTACGACCGGCTGGTGTACGACGTGGAGCATGTCTGTTTTTCGTCTCTGCCGGGAATGTGGGAGCGCACTATTCTGCTGGGCGGGTTTTCCAAGGCTTACGCCATGACCGGCTGGCGGCTGGGCTACGCCGCCGCGCCGCCGGAAATTCTGGGGGCGATGAAGAAAATTCACCAGTACACCATTATGTCCGCGCCGACCATTGCCCAGGAAGCGGGCCTGGTGGCGCTGGAAAAGGGGGAAGAGGCGGTCGAAGAGATGCGCCAGCGGTACAATCGCCGCCGGCGGCTGATTGTGGACGGGCTGAACAGCATTGGGCTGAAATGTTTTGAACCTCGCGGCGCGTTCTACGCCTTTCCGTCGGTGCGGGGCAGTGGGATGGATGATGCGGAATTTGCCGAGCGCCTGCTGGATGAGGAACGAGTGGCGGTCATTCCCGGCCGCGCCTTCGGTATCGGCGGGGCGGGGTATGTGCGCTGTTCCTATGCTACGGCCTACGACAAGATTGAGCAGGCCCTGGAACGAATCGCCCGGTTCGTCCAGCGGCACGGGTAGACAGCGAGGCAGAAGAACAACCGGGTCAGGACTTACACAGTTTTAACCGCCGAGGACGCAGAGGCCGCGGAGAATGGTAGGGGAGTATGGTTCGTAGCCCCGGCATCCCTATGCCGGGGCATAGGGATGCCCCGGC
>RFJV01000764.1 GCA_003694775.1 Chloroflexota bacterium
CGAATATACGATGTGGTTGGTCGAAAAAATTCAAAATGAATTTTTTTTGAAATGTAAATTGAAATCTTCCACGCCGGTTTTTGTGCTAAAATGGGGTTGTAAAAAATTTCATAAACCCCTGCGGCAGGCTGGCGGCGACCGGCCCCGCACGGGGGCGCGGGTGGATACCCGTTGCGCGTCCTGTTTTTAACCCATCCTGCAAGAAAGGAGGAACACCACAGGTCGCAGAGTCCGGCCCAAATCCGGACAGGGCTTGACAGGCCCGCACAGCAGAAGAGGAAGGAATCGATGCCAGTCTATCCGGCGGCGCACCGGTGGACTGGCCGGTTGGGGCACGGGTCGGTATCTTTTGCGCGTCCTTTTTTGGCGGCAGACCAGCACTGCCGGCGGCCCGCGCCCCACTCCAACCCGGAAAGGAGGTGAGGCGGTATTAACCACCGGGGCGCGTCCCCGGACGCACCGCATTGGGGGAGACCGTTAGCAAACAAACTGTTGAAAAAAGTATTGAGTACTCTTTTAGGAGGGAGTGTTCATAATGTTTACCAAAAAGTACGTGTGGCTGGTTTTACTGCTGGTCGCCGCCCTGGCCGCGATGGGTGTAGGCTACGGGTTGTGGTTTGAATGGGCCATCGTTTGGGGGGCTGTTGAGACAGGAGAGGTAGATATCGGTATCGAGAATGTTGCCGTTACCGAAATGATTGGCTCTCCGCGGGCGGATGGCGGCTATGACCTTGTGCCGGAAGCCGAGTACGTGGGCTTTGAAGGTAAAGGGAAAGCCGAGGTTGCCGATTGTTGGACAATGCTTGGCGCTAAAGAACTGGCGAATCCCGGGAATACCAAAGATGATGGTAGCAATATCCTCTTCGTCCACGTGGAAGGGGCATATCCCAGCTACCACTGCATTGTGGACTTCGACATCAAGAGCCTGGGCAACGTTCCCGTGCACTTCAAGCCGCCCAGAAGCAAGGCTCCGCAGTGGGTTAACCTTGACTGCGGCAACCTGACCGAGCGGCAACTGCACGAAGGTGAAACGGCCCACTGCCAGCTCAAGATTCACTTTACCAATGAGGATGAAGTGCAAGAAAACGGCCTGTACTGTTTCAAGTATGCAATCAAGGCCTACCAGTTCAATGAGGACGCGTCGGCCGATGGCGGCGTGATTGACGACTGCACGCAGGAACCGACGATGCCTTAATCTAGGGGTAAGGGTGGGGGGTATAGCCTCCCACCCTTTAATAATTTCTGTACAGAGTGAGTTTGAATATTTCCGGGAATAACTCGTGCAAATGGTTAAAATTTTGGCTGGGATTTTAGCGCTGGGGCTGGCACTGCTGGCGTCGAGGATGCTCTTTCCGTCCGGCGCCGCGGCTCAGGCATCTATCATTACCCCGGATGGCGGGCAGGCGGCCTGGTTTTTCGGTACCTGTGTTGATGAAGACGCGACCAATATTGTTCGCTGGGACCTGCGTCCCGACCTTTCCTATCCTGAGGGAAACACTCTGCAACTGCGGGTAAAAAATGGTTATCCCGGTCACCGTCTGTCCTGCAAGCTGTATCTGGCAAATACGGGGGATATTCCTTTGCTAGTCAACGATATCCGGGTTGGGGCGGTTGCTTCAGGGATTTTGGTAGAAGCCTATCTGCCGCCGGAGGAGCAGGGGAAAATCATAGGGCCGTGTATGAAGCCATATGCCTGGTCAACTCCTCTGGAAAA
>RFJV01000165.1 GCA_003694775.1 Chloroflexota bacterium
GGCTGACCCGCCACGGCTGGAAAGATTTGCATCTGTGGAGCGGGCTGATTATGATTGCTATTGTGGTGATGCATCTGAAATTGCACTGGCATTGGGTGGTGTGTGTTGCTCGCCGGTATAATCAAGCGGCGCTTTGCCGGCAGGATGAGTGCGCCGCCGCATAAACAAGAGGAAAAATCATGCCCCGCATCCTGGTAGTTGACGACGACAAAAAAATCGTCCGGCTGGTCCGCTCCTATCTGGAGCAGGCCGGCTACGACGTGCTGACCGCCTACGACGGCGAAACTGCCCTGCATGCCATCCGCCGCGACCGGCCCGACCTGGTGGTGCTCGACCTGATGCTCCCGGACCGGGACGGCTGGGACATTACCCGCCTGGTTCGCAGTGACCCCGCGCTGGCAAAACTGCCCATTATTATGCTGACCGCCCGCGTGGAAGATACCGACCGCATCATCGGGTTGGAGCTGGGCGCGGATGACTACATCCCCAAGCCGTTCAATCCGCGCGAAGTGGTGGCCCGCGTCCGGGCCGTCCTTCGCCGGGCCGCAGATACCCCTCTGCCGCCTCGCGCCCTGCAGGTCGGCGGGCTGAAGCTGGACCTTGAACGCCACCTGGCACTGTGGCAGGAGACCCCCCTGGACCTGACCCCCACCGAGTTCGACCTGCTCAAACTGCTGATGGAGCATCCTGGCCGGGCCTTTACCCGCGGGGAACTGATAGAGAAGGGGCTGGGCTACCACTACGAAGGCATGGAGCGCACCATCGACACCCATATCAAGAACATCCGCAAAAAAATCGGTGCCGCGACAGACGACCCGGCCTACATCGAAACCGTCTACGGCGTGGGCTACCGTCTGCGGGGAGAAGAGCGATGAGACGGCTGTGGGTGCGGCTGACGATTGCCTTCGGTCTGGTGACGCTGGCCGCCATCATCATTGCCGCGGTGCTGGCAAACATCCAGGTCAGTACCCAGTTCCGCCGTTTTGTCACCCACAGCCAGATGATGGAAACGGCCCTGCCCTCGCTGGTCGACTATTACCGCGTTCACGGCTCGTGGGATGGGGTGGAAGCGGTTATCGAAAATCTCCCCCGCCCCGGCGGAATGGGAATGGGGCAGGGCCGGGGTATGCGCCGGGGCGCGCCGGTCTTCATGCTGACCGACACCGCCGGCCGTGTGGTGTACAGCAGTACGACCGGCGGCATGTCGACCACCTTGAGCCGGCAGGAACTGGCCGATGCCCTGCCGGTTGAGGTGCAGGGCCAGGTGGCCGGCTACGTGGTGCTGGATGCCGGCGACCCGCCGCAAACTATGCTGAACACCGCGGCGCAGAGCTTTCTGGCCCAGGTCAATGCCGCCCTGGTGCAGGCCGGGCTGATTGCCGGGGTGCTGGGCATTCTCATCGGTCTGCTGGTGGCCCGCGGGCTGACCGCCCCCCTCAACCGCCTGACCGCGGCGGTGCGGCGCATCTCCCAGGGCCGGCTGGCAGAACGGGTGACCGTGACCGGCGCGGCGGAGTTCACCGAACTGGCCCACGCCTTCAACGAGATGGCCGCCAGCCTGGAACAGGCCGAAACCCTGCGCCGCAGCATGGTGGCCGATATTGCCCACGAACTGCGCACCCCCCTCAGCGTCATTCAGGGCAACCTGCAGGCCATTCTGGATGATGTGTTTCCGCTGGACAAGGCGGAAATTGCCAGCATCTACGAAGAAACGCTGACTCTCAACCGCCTCATCAGCGACCTGCGCGACCTGGCCCAGGCTGAGGCTGGACAGCTTCCGCTGGACATCCAGACCGTTCTGCCGGGGGAACTGGTGCGGGGTGCGGCGGACCGCTTCGCGGAGCTGGCCCGCGATAAGGGGGTCAGGCTGACCCTGGAAAATTCCGCCGACCTGCCGCCCGTCCAGGCCGACCCCGACCGGATTCGGCAGGTTCTGCACAACCTGCTGTCCAACGCCCTGCGCCATACCCCGGCTGGGGGACAAATCACCATCCGGGTGGACCGGCTGAAGGCCGGCGGTTCGTTTGTCCGCATTACGGTCGCGGACACCGGTCCCGGTATTCCTCCTGCCGACCTGCCCCACGTGTTCGACCGCTTCTGGCGGGCCGATAAGTCCCGGTCGCGGGAACAGGGCGGCTCCGGGTTGGGCCTGGCGATTGCCCGTAAACTGGTGGAGGCCCACGGGGGGCAAATCGGTGTGGAAAGCGAAGGTATTCCGGGTAAAGGGAGCCGGTTCTGGTTTACATTGCGGGTGATGTAGGGCAACTGCTAGCATTTGCCCTACATGAAGATACATCAAGTGAGGAGCCATCTATGAGCGTCAAACATCTTAACGAGGTGCCGGCCCAGCCGGTCCAGGCCGGTACAGGGGTCAGCTTTCAGGTGCTGATTGGCCCCGATGAAGGCCCCAATTTTGCCATGCGCCGGTTCATCATTCAGCCGGGCGGGGGGATGCCCAATCACACCAACCAGGTGGAGCACGAGCAGTTTGTCCTGCGAGGGCAGGCCCGAATTGGCATTGGCGAGGAGGTCATCGAGGTCAAAGCCGGTGACGTGGTCTTTATCCCCGCGGGGACGCCGCACTGGTATCAAAATACCGGTTCGGAGCCGTTTGAGTTTTTGTGCGTGGTGCCCAACAGGCCGGATAAAATCGAGGTGCTGGGATAGAGGTGCGGCGCACCTAAAAGGTGCGCCGCACGAATGTGCAGATTTATTGTTCCACCAGCTCCGCCGCGGTCCAGCTAAGGCGCTCCTCGGCCCAGCCGCGAGAGGCATAGGTGTCTGTCCCCACAAACCCGTCGGGCGAGCCTTCCATAGTGAAAAGCTGGCGTTTGCCTGCGCCGTCGGGGGTCATCGCCCACACGGCCCACGGACCGCCGCGGTTGCTGACAAAGGCAATGGCGTTGCCGTCTGGCGACCATACCGGCAGGCCGTCCTCGGCGACGTCATCCGTCAGCCGTTTGAGGCCGGAGCCATCGACGTTGACAATGTAGATGTTCCAGTTCCCCTCCCGCCTCGACATAAACACAATCTGCCGTCCATTGGGCGACAGGGCCGGCGCGGTGTCCTCTTCGGCATTGGTGACGCTTTCCACATCCTCCATTGTAAGCGACGAGATACGCAGACCAAAGGCCGTTTTACCCCACCCTTTGAAGACCATCTTGCCGTTGGCCCCAACCGTGGGATATTCCCCTTCGCCCAGAATCACGCTGTCGGCCAGCTCGGTATTGGCATCGGCCAGCATCAATTGCGACTGGCGACCACCGGTCCGGCGGGTCAGGAAGACAATCTTCTGCCCGTCCGGGGTCCAGGTGGGAAGCTGGTCTTCGATGAAATTTGTCACCAGCTTGCCGTTGGCGCCGGTTACATCCATGGTGACCAGCCCGCGCGAGTCACCGGCCCAGGAATGGAAAGCGATGCGCGTACCGTCGCTGTTAAAGGCTGGCTGGCTGGCATGGGCGCGGAAGAAGCGCGTCCCACCGCCATCGGGCCGGCCCAGATACAGGTCAAAATCATTGCCGTTGAACACCGGATAGGCGATGGTTCCCCTCAAAGCAGAGCGAGGCACCACCTTTGGCGCCGGCACTGCCGCCGGACGGGTGGGCGTTGGCGTGGGTGCGGTGGTGGCAATGGCCGCCAGAGCCGCCGGAGTTTCGTCGGCCACGGGCGTGCCCAGCGCCACGGCCAGTTCCCGGCCCGCGTCGATGGGAGGCAGGCCCAGCACCAGCGGCGGCGCCTCCGGCGGGTCGAATATCAGCTCCACCTGATAAACCTGCGGCTGAACCTCAAAAATCAGGCTTTCCGGTACACTGCCGCCCGGAGTCAGGGTCAGGTTGTCGAACCGGTCGCGCGCCCCCAACCGCTTAAGGCCTTCGGGGCTGGTGGCGCCGCCGGCTTCCGCAAGGACCTGGCCCTCTTTGGTCCGCAGGCTGAAATGCCGGGTAGAAACCACAAAGGGGGCGTTGCCCACATTTTCCACCCGCACGTTGACCAGCAGAAGCGCCTTGTCGGTGCTGGGCAGAGCGCCCAGCATAATCGGCTTGACTTCTGCCGAAACCAGAGACAGGTTGGGCAGAGGAACCAGCGGCCCGGCAGGGGTTGGCGTGTCGGCGGCAGGGGCGCCGGGGGTTTGCTGGCTCAAACTGCCGTCTCCCCGGCCAGTGCCGGCCTGGCCCTGGGTGGGGACCGGCGAGGGCGTTGCCTGCCCACCGAACCAGCCCAGCATCATCCCTGCACCAATCAGCACCAGGAGCAGGACAATCACCCCCGCGCCCACGGCCAGCGGAATCAGCGATTTCTGCGAAGGCGGCGCGCCGGTTGGTTTGGGTGGCGGCTGGACAATCGTTTCTTTCTTGAAGGCCGGCATCACCACCGTGGATTGGGAAGCCGGGGCCTTTTCCCAATGCAGGCGGGTTTCGCCCAGATGGGCCACCTGACCAGCCTCAAAGGGCATCCAGGCATCCGGCTTCAGCCGCACCCCGTTGACCACCGTCCCGTTGGCGCTCTCCAGGTCCCGGATTTGAATGCCGGTGGCCGTACGCCGGATTTCGGCGTGGTAGCGGGAGGCGCGGGAATCGGTCAGAGTGATGTTGTTATCCAGCTCCCGTCCGATGCGCAGGATAATGCCTTCTTCTTCGGGCAGGGGAAATTTTTCCACCTTTCCATCGGGATGACGGACGACCAGATGGTCGCGGAAATACTCCTTGTCTTTTCCGGAGGTAACGTCGGACATAGAAAACAGCCTCACTTATTGAGTTTAAGATAGGGGGAAAGAATGCGTCCGGCAAAATTCGTCTACCGGTGAACAGACGCGCTGCATCTGCGAGGTTCCCCTTCCCCTTCATCCTGTTAATAGTACTCAGGTGCTACCCTGAACCTTCATTATACCCGCGAATCGGGAAATTTGCATATCGACCAGGTTGGCGCAGTTAACCTGCTGAAGACACGGAGAGAAGCGGGAAGCAGGAGCGGCGGTAGACGGTAGGCGGTAGACGGTAGATGGTGGGCAAGAGAGAAAAGATGAAATGAGGCCCTTTCATCTTTCATCCTTCATCCTTCATCCTTCATCCTTCACCTTTCATCCTTCATCCTTCCGCCGGCGGGCCACGGTGGCGGCTACCCGGAGCAGGGTGGGGGGATGGAGAAGCATATTGGCATAGGAAGCATTCGCCATAGGGCAGGCGCATTCGCCGCGGGCGATGCTCCCGCGGAGTTGGGCCATGGCGGTGCTCCGCCAGATGGGGCGCAGGTCGTACTGGTGGTCGCGCAGGTTGCCGGCCCCTTCGGCCCGGATACAGCAGGTCCACACGTCGCCGTTGGGTGCAATCTGGCAACTGGCCCAGCCGGCATAGCAGGGAATAACCTGCCGGTGCTCGTACAGCACCCGCCTGGCAAGCTGGTAGTACTCGGCCCGGAAAGCCTGGGTGATGCGGGCAAACCCTTTGACCGGATGCTGGCGGGCCTGCTGGCTGAGAAAATCGGCCACGGGACCGTACTTTTCGGCCAGGGGGGTAATTTCCCAGCCCACGGTATCCAGCTCAACCCGCTCCTCGGCGATTTCGGTGATGTAGCTGTCCGGCTCCAGGAACTGAAGTCCCTGGTACACCTCAAAGAAGCGGTCGATGTTAAAATTGGAGATAACGGTATGGGTGGTCAGCACCAGATTTTTGTACTGCTTCTGCAGGGCCTTCAGTTCCTGCCAGGTCTGCATGGCCTTGTCCCAGTTTCCGGGGACCATACGGATGGCGTCGTGCCGCTCGCCAATTTCGTCCAGCGACAGGTTGATGCCGATATTGGCTTTGGGCGCGCCGGCACACAGCCGGTCGACCTGGTCCACAATCCGGCGGGTCAGGATGCCGTTGGTGGGGATGGTGATAACCGCGGGGCGGCAGTGGCGGTAAGCCGACAGGGCCATATCGACCGTGTCCTTGCGCAGGAACGGTTCACCGCCGGTAAAGGTAAAGTAGAGCGGGCCGGGGCCAATGTTGGCAAACACCCGGTCCCACTCCTCCAGGGTCATATCATCGTTGGGTTTGCGCCACACATCGCAGGTGCGGCATTTGCTGTTGCACCGGTAGCTCACGCTGACCACAATGGAAAAGGGCAGAACGTTGGGCCAGCCGAACTTGCGGAAGGACCAGTACAGAGGCAGTTTGGGCAGAAGTTTGAGCATGGTATCAGGCCAGGGCCGGCGCTGTCAGGCCGCGGCTTTTTCCCGCTCGCCGAATCCCAACAGCATGCTGGCCGCGGTTTTCAGGTAATAAGGGAAGCGCCGCCAGGTATCTCGCCGCGCCGCAATGCGGGCGATGCGCCTGGGGCGCAGGTAGAACCGCCGGTGCGCCTCGTGCCATTTGCGCTCCACAGTTTCCTTGTCCAGGTCGCCAAAGGCAAAATGGGCCTTGTCGTCCTGGATAGCCAGTTGGGACCAGTCCATCTGGTCCGAAAAGACATCGCCGTGTTTTTTGAGCGTCTCCCACATTTCTGTACCGGGGAAGGGCGCGGCCATCATAAAATGGGCCAGGTCGGGGTCCAGCTCCAGGGCCAGGCGGATGGTTTTCTCCATCGACTCCTCGGTTTCGCCGGGCATACCAAAGATGAAAAAGCCCATGGTTTGCAGTTTGGCCGCTTTGGCCCACTTGAAGGCCTGCCGCACCATATCCACGGTTTGCCCCTTTTTGATGACATGCCTCAGCATCCAGTCATCGCCGTTTTCCACCCCAAAGCCGACCCGCTTACAGCCGGCCTGCTTCATCAGCTGGAACAGTTCGGCATCGGTATTGTTGACCTTCATGCCGTGGATGGTCACCCAGGGGACGTGGTTCAGGTTGGCCTTGATGAGCGCGCGGCAGAGTTCCTTGGCCCGGTTGCGGTCCAGGTTCCAGATGTCGTCGGTCACGCCGATTTCCGTGGCTCCCAGGTCCTTGACCAGCCATTCCCACTCGGCGATGACGTTGTCCACACTGCGCCCGCGCCAGGTATCGCCGGTGACGGGTTTGGAGCAGTACGTACACTTGAATGGACAGCCGCGCGAGGTGACAATGGTATAGGCGCGGGCATTCATATCCAGGCCGTCGGTGAGGGGGTTGAGGTTGGTGTACCGCTCAATTTTGAACAGGTGATGGGCCGGGAAGGGAATGGCGTCGATGTCATCGACCAGGGGGCGGTCCAGGTTGTGCTGAATTTTGCCGTCCAGGTCGCGCCACGACAGGCCCAGGATGCTCCCCCAGCCGGCTTCGGGATGGAACAGCCGGGGCGAAGGCGCGTCCGGGTCGGCGGCAGGTGCGGGCGGGGCAGGCTGGTGGCGGGCAATCTCCTGCTCTCGCTCCAGGGCCTGCATAATTTCGATGATGGTGTACTCGGCCTCGCCGCGCACCACCAGGTCGACCTGCGGCTTTTCCATCGACTCGTGGGGCATCAGGGTCAGGTGCGGCCCGCCCAGGATGGTGATAGCACCGTATTTTTTGGCCGTGGCCGCGGCCTCCCAGGCATTGGGAATAAGCGGCGTGGGCGCGGAAATTCCCACCACATCGTACCGTTCGCGGCGCAGTCGTGCTTCCAGGGACTCGTATTCCTCTTCGACCGCCGCGTCCCACAGGTCAACATCATAGCCGTGGGCCAGCAGGGAGCCGGCCAGATACCCCAGCCCCATATGGATGTGCTTGCGGCTGTTCCACACATTTGATTCTGGACTGGCAAGCAGTATTCTCAAGGTTTACCTCGTTCCATTCCTTAATTCACAATTCAAAATTCACAATTCAAAATTTTAATACCCCATCGCCTCGGCTTCCATAGCCTTGCGCAGAGCCTTCTTTTCCTTGCTGGGGAAGATGGTCTTCCAGGCGACCTTAAAGGTGCGCCGCCAGTTAATCCAGAAATCCTTGCGAGTGATGGTCATCCAGATGCGGTGCGGGCGCAGGTAGAAGCGGCGGTAGGCCTCTTTCCACTTCCGTTCGACCAGCTCAGCGGTCATATCGCCCAGTTCGTAGCGGGCGCGGCCATCAAAGAAGACGTAATCTTCCCAGTCGTTCAGCAGAAGGCGGCCCTGCCGCTTGACAATCTCGTACACTTTTGTGCCGGGGTAGGGGGTCATCATGGAGAAGTTGGCAATGAGCGGGTCCACCTCGCAGGCAAACTGGATGGTTTTCTCCATCGACTCTTCGGTTTCGCCGGGCAGGCCGATGATGAAGAAGCCGATAGTTTCCAGGCCCACTTCTTTGGCATTTTTGAAGGCCTGGCGGATGGTGTCGTGGTCGATTTTCTTGTCGATAGACAGCAGGATGTCGGGGTCGCCGCTTTCCACGCCGAAGGCCGTCCGTTTGAGGCCGGCCTGCTTCAGCTTGGCCAGAAGCGGCTTGGTGGCCAGGTTGGCCCGGATGCCGTTGACAAAAATCCAGGGCACGTGGTTGAGATTGTTTTCTATCAGCAGGTCGGCAATTTTTTCCAGCCTCTGCATCTGGATGTTGGCCGAGTCGTCCAGCACGCCGATTTCCTGGGCGCCCAGCTCATGCACCAGATGCTCCCATTCCTTGAGCACATTTTCCGGACTGCGAGCGCGCCACTTGATGGGCATAATGCTCTGGGAGCAGAAGGTACAGCGGTACGGACAGCCGCGCGAAGTCATAATGGAGAACGATTTGGCCCCGTCAATAGCATCGGTGGCGGGCTGGAGGTTGGTGTACCGGTCCATCTTGAAAACATGGTAGGCCGGAAACGGCAGGGTATCCAGGTCGGCGATGGGGGGATGGTCGGGGTTGTGGTGCTCCACGCCATCGGTGGTAAAGTAGCTAATGCCCAGCAGACCGGTCAGCAGGTCGGCCTGGGGGTCCAGCAGGTCGCGGGCGGTAAATTTGGGGTTGCCGGCCTGGGCCTTTTCCACAATTTCGCACAGCTTCACCCACACGGCTTCTCCTTCGCCGCGCACCACCACGTCGATTTCGGGCCGGGCCGCGCTTTCTGCCGGCAGAACCGACACGTGCGGCCCACCGACCACGATAGGCACATCCTTGACCGATTTGATGGCCTGGGCCGTTCGCCAGGCCGATTTGACCTGCGGGGTATTGGCCGTAATTCCGACAATGTCGGGATTGAAACGACGCACGGCGTCGGTAATCGGCTCATCTTCCACATCGGCATCGAACAGAAGCACCTGGTCCCCGCGCTCCTCCGACACCGCGGCCAGGTAAGCCAGCCCCAGATGGGGCGTGGTGCGGGTGTCGATAGGCAGGCGGAACCTCGGATTGACCAGCATTACGCGCATAATATTTGAACCTCCCCGGTAATTTTTATAGCCGGTTTTATAATAATTCAGAATTTTACTCCACTCTGGCGGACAAAGCAAGTCGCGCCGCGGGTTTAGGGCTGGTCAAAATCTATTTCGACCAGCGCCAGACCCGAAATTACACTATACTCCCTTTAAGCCGGGCTGACAATTGTCAAAAGGGCGTAACCTGTCCGGGTGCCCCGGCAGTTTGGCCTAGACGGGCCGGCTTAAGCCGGGAAATTTCTGGCAGACAGGGGAAGAGAATCGGTAGCGACCTGCCGCGCCAGCAGTTCGCGGCCCCGGTCGGTGAGCAGATAGGAGGCGGTGGGGAATTTTTGGTTGCTCATGATGACTCCCTGCCGCTCCAGGGCCTGCACTGCGGCCCGGCTGACCGTCCAGGCCGGGCCATCGAGGGGGTGCAGGCGGTACACCTTGTGCCCGTCCAGGTCGCGGTGAGATTTCAGCACCCCGCCGGCGGCAATAGCCCGAAGCAGAGACAGACTTTCCCGGCTGAGCTTCATCGGTCTGGCAGGTCAACCCAGGTTATGGATGTACTGCTGAAGTTTGCGCTGGTTAATCCGGGTGTACCGGTCGGGGATAATCAGGGCCATCTCCTCTTCTGACAGCCGGATGCGCAGAATTTCCAGCGCGTCCTCCGGCGACTGTCCGTAAGCCAGCTTCTGCTTTCCGTTTTTCATTTCAAACAGGTACATATAGTGCGGATTGCTGAAACTGCTCATGCCTTTACCAACGCCTCCCGATAATCACCGGATTTCTTGCGGGCATAATCGGCCAGCCCGCGGTTGATTTCGTCGTCGTACTTGCCGGCCAGCAGTTCCCGGTAAAACTGGTAATCGACCCCCTTCACCTTCTCGTCGTCGGGGAAGCGGTGATAGTTATCCTTGGACATCAGACTTTTGCCTTCGGCGATGAGCTGGTAGCCCAGGGCCGAGCCGGGATAGGGCGCATAGTAAGAGATGGAGGGGAAGACATACTTCATCGTTTTGAGCATGCGCATAGTCTTGAAGGCGTCCTCGCGGGTTTCGCCGGGGATGCCCAGCATGATGTTGGCCCAGAACTTGGGCGGCTGGCGGCCTTCCCGTTCGAACTCCTCGCCCAGGCGGTTGACCAGCTCAATGGCAAAGTTGTTGTCTTCCTCGGTACATTCCTTGTTCAGCAGGCGCAGGATGCGGTCACTGCCGGATTCAAACCCGATGGAGATGGTGTTCCAGTTGGTTTCCCGCACCAGGGCCTCAAACAAATCGGGCCACTGGCGGACGGTGTCGGAGCGGCCGGCGGCCCAATACGGCCATACCTTGTTGGCCTTGCGCGGGTACTTGTCTATCCATTCCTCCAGCCATTTGGGATGCTGGAAGAACATCGAATCGTGAATGACCACCGAACCGACGCCGTACTTGTTATCCAGGTAGTTCAGCTCCTCGATGACCATATCCACCGGTTTGCGGCCCATGTTGGGGATGTAGGAACTCTCGTTGCAGAACACACACTGCCAGGGGCACACGCGGCTGGTCAGAATAGTAGCCACCGGGCCGGGCCCCCACCCGCATTCCGGCTCCAGGGGCCAGGGGAATTTTTTGCGCAGGCGGCGATGCGGCTTGGGCCACAGCGTGCGGTCAATCATCGGCCATTCAGCCATCGATTTGGCCCCTACGCCCATAATGACCCGCGGGAACGCGTGCGGGTCTTTTACCAGGTCTACGATGATATTCTCCCCCGGTCCCTGGCAGATGCGGTCAAAATAGGGCACGGCCTCCATCTCGTCGACGGCCACGGTAGCATGCATACCGCCGGCCAGCACCATCCCGTTGGGGTTGACCTCTTTGAAAATCTGGGCCGACTTGCGGGCAACGGGAAAGGTATAACTGCGAACGTTCATCAGCAGGATTTCATACCCCTGAATCTGCTTCCGAAGCTGGTCCCACGAGGTAATGGCCCGCGTGGAGAGCAAATCGGTCTGGATACCGTTCTGGTGCAGAATAGTGCGCAGGAGGCCCAGACCGTGGTCTTGCCACTGCTCATGAGGGCCGTTGGGATGCACCAGGTCGCCCAGGTCGCCCAGGTCCAGCCAGAGAATGTTGGATGTTTTGGTCGGTTTTGACCAGAATTTAAACATAGTCTGTTTTCTCCCCAAGTTTTCGGCGTGTTCCAACCGGAACGCCGTCACTGCCCAACAAAACAAATCGCTCCCGCGGCGTCATACCGGTGCAGTACCGGCAGACAGGGAGCGATAAAGCAGTTTCAGATGAAGCTACCGACTGCAGGGTGTCCCCTGTTCTCCAGCGGCGGTCTGGAAAGAACTGCCGCAGGCGCAGGTGCGCACCGCGTTCGGATTGTCGATGCGGAAACCGCCGCCCATCAGGCTGTCAACGTAATCAATCTGTGCCCCATCCAGATAGGGAAAACTGGCGGGGTCGATGACCACCTTGACGCCGTTGCACTCCATCACCTGGTCGCCCAGTTCTGGCCCTTCGGCAAAGGTCATCCCGTACGACAGGCCAGAACAGCCCCCCCCAGACACAAAGACTCGCAGGGCATAGCCCTCAAGCCCCTTTTCGGCCATAATGCCCTGGAGCTTCTGCGTGGCAACCTCAGTTAAATTTATCATGAAAAGCCTCCTCTATAAGACGCGGTATGAACTAATCTACCAGTCTATTTTACGAACGGGGCCAACTTTGTCAATTTTTCAAAGAAAAACTAAAAAAATCGATTCAATGATTCAATTATCAATTTTCAATGAGCCAATTAAAAATTGATAATTGAATCCCTATTGACATGCGGCCTTCAACCGTTTATAATAGTTGACAATTGTGGTTTTTGCAAGGAATCGAGCCAGTCCGTGCTGGCTGGTGGTTCCCCGGTTCGTTCCAAAATTCAATCACCTTTAAGGAAGGGACGCCGATGAGCGATCTCCCCCAGGTATATGCGAACTATGAACTGCTGTTCACACCGCACCTTATTCCCCAACTGCGCAACCTGCGCGGCGAAGAATGGGCCAAACTGATAGACTACCTCGCCTCTCTCCCCGATACCCACCCCGACACCCTCAGCTTTTCCCTGATGATGATTAATCTTGGTGGCTGTCTGTCCTGCGAAATGGACAATTACCGTGCCCAAAAAGGGTGTGCCCTCTGCGCCCGGCAAACCATCCTCAGCTTCAAAGGAACCGATAAACAGCTCATCACCCGCTACGAAAAGGCCCGCCAGCAGGTCCGGCAGATGCAGTCCGGTTCCGACCTGGAACAGGCCGCCTGAGCTTGATCCATTGACACAACTTGTTATCCCGACAATCAACACCGGAACTGCCTATGCTCACTCTCCCGGAAAAAATTCTCTTTGCTCTGGCTGTTCTTGCCTCCCTGGGACTGACCTACCGCGGCTTCCGCCAGATGGCCGGCGCGGTTCGTCGAGGCCAGGGACGCCTCTATTTTGACCCGCTACCCCGCCGCCTGTGGGCCGGCTTGCTGGCCCTGTTCAACCAGGGACGCATCCTGCGCCAGCGTCCTCTCACCGCCCTGTTCCACTACCTGGTGGCCTGGGGCTTCATTTTCTACCTCCTGGTCAACCTGGGCGACATCCTGGAAGCCTACCTGCCCCATTTCCTCTTTATGGGACCCGGCCCGGCAGGCAACCTTTACCGCCTTCTGGCCGACCTGTTCAGCCTGGCCGTGCTGGTGGGGATTGTCTATTTTGCCGCCCGCCGCTTTCTGGCCCGCGCCCCGGAACTGGCCTACGCGGCCAACATCAAACTGCATCCCAAAGCCGCCCGCGGCATCGCCACCGACTCGCTCATCGTCGTCGTCTTCATCTTTCTGCATGTCGGTTTCCGGCTGGTCGGTGCCAGCTTCCGGCTGGCCGCCGAAGGCCCGGACCCGTACCAGCCGGTCGCCGGCTTGCTGGCCGGCCTGTGGCGCGGCCTGTCGCCCCAAACCGCCCTGCTCGGCTGGCATATCGCCTGGTGGCTGGCCCTGGGCCTTATCCTGGCCTTTCTGCCCTACTTTCCCTACTCCAAGCACGCCCACCTTTTTATGGGGCCGTTCAACTTCCTGACCCGCCCCCCCCGCCGATTTCTGGACCCCATCGACTTTGAAGACGAATCCATCGAACAGTTCGGCGCGGCCCACCTGACCGACCTGCCCCGCCCGCAAATTGTCGACGCCCTGGCCTGCATTATGTGCAACCGCTGTCAGGATGTCTGCCCGGCCTACCTGACCGGCAAGGAGCTTTCGCCCGCGGCCCTGGAGGTCAACAAACGGTACTACCTGCGGGAGCAGATGGGCCGGCTGGCCGCAGGTCAACCGGACGAACATCCCCTGCTCGATTTTGCCATCACCGAAAGCGCGGTCTGGGCCTGCACCACCTGTGCCGCCTGTGTCGAAGTGTGCCCCGTTGGCAATGAACCCATGCTCGACCTGCTGGCAATCCGGCAGGAGCAGGTGCTGATGCAGAGCCGCTTCCCGGCCCAACTGCGCACCGCCTTTACCGGCATGGAAAGAACCGCCAACCCCTGGCAAATGTCTGCCGACCGGCTCGAATGGGCCAAACCGCTGGACTTTGCCGTGCCCACCGTAGACGAAAACCCCGGCTACGAGGTGCTTTACTGGGTGGGCTGTGCCGGCGCGTTCGACCCCAACGCCCAGCGCGTGGCCCGCGCCTTCGCCACCATCCTGCACCGGGCAGGAGTCAGCTTTGCTGTGCTGGGCAACCAGGAAGCCTGCACCGGCGATGTCGCCCGCCGGGCCGGCAACGAGTACCTTTTCTATGAACTGGCCCAGATGAACATCGACACGCTCAAAACCGCCGGAGCCGACAAAAAGACCATCGTCACCACCTGCCCGCACTGCCTGCACACCCTCGGCAAGGAGTACGCCGACTACGGCGGACAGTTTACCGTTTACCACCACAGCCAGTTTATTGCCGACCTGCTGGCCGCGGGAAAAATCACCCCCACCGCAACCCGGCAGAAACTCACCTACCACGACCCCTGCTACCTGGGCCGGCACAACGGCCAGTACGACGCGCCGCGGCAGGTCATCCGGGCCACCGGAGGCACGCTGGTAGAGATGGAACGGACAAAAGCGCAGGCCTTCTGCTGTGGCGCTGGCGGGGCCCAGATGTGGAAAGAAGAAGAACCGGGCCGGCAGGCTGTCAGCGCGGCCCGGCTGGCCCAGGCTCAGGCCGTCCAGCCCGATACCGTCGCCGTGGCCTGCCCCTTCTGCGCCCGGATGCTGTCGGACGCCCGCCAGCAGACCGAAACCGGCCCGGAAATTCGGGACATCGCCGAAATTATCGCCGCCGGCCTCCCCTCCCCCGATGAACATGCCCGGCTTTAAATTTGCGTCTCCGGGCAATTCGCCCATAATACCTGAGCAAAGACATGCCACCGAGAGATTGATATGGTTGCTGACCTACAATCGCGCGAACAGCGTTTGCGCAAACAGGCCGAACTGCAATCTCTGTACCTCAACCTGTCCAGTCTGAGGGAGCGAGAGGCCAGCTATATTGCGGTATCTGCCGCGGTGCCGGAACTGCTAACCCACCAGATTGACGACCTGCGCCGGCAAATCAACCAGGTGGAAGACGAACTGCTGGCCCTGGGCGACGAATCGCTGGACACGCCGGCCCGCCGGGCCTATGTGGACGGCCTGACCGCGGAGCAGTCCGGCAACTTCGACGCCGCGCTCAAGCTGTACCGGCAGGCGGCCCGCACCTCCCACCCCGACGCCGACGCGGCCATCCGCAGTGTGCGGTACAAAATCCGGGCGGCAAAGAATCGTCCGGTTGGAACTGCTCCGTGGATAGGTGGCTCTGCCTCGGGCCGGCGCTTCCGGCTCTCAGCGGGGCTGGTCGGGCTGGTCCTGCTCAGCCTGGTGGCGGTAACCATTGCCGCGGTCAGCAGTTGGAGGCGCTCCCCCGCGCCCCCGCCCGTCGCCGCGGCCACCC
>RFJV01000765.1 GCA_003694775.1 Chloroflexota bacterium
AAAATTCGCCGCGAGCTGGGCTGGGAGCCTCGCTATCCCCATCTGCGCGACATCATCGAAAGCGCCTGGCGGTGGCACCAGGCCCACCCCAACGGCTACGAGGACTGACGAATCGGTGGGGCGACATTAATGTCGTCCCACCTTAACACTGTTTTCATCCGCAGGGGCGAATGATTATTCGCCCCTGCCGTTGTGGGCGACCGGCCGGTAGGGACACAGCGCCGCTGTGCCCCGGCAAAAACCATATTTTCACCGGAGACGGCCCAGCCCTCGGTGCGGCACCGAGGAAGCAAAACCCCTGTTTACCGTTTGCCGTCTACCGTATCCTCACCGGAGACATTCGTCATTCGTCGTCCGTCATTCGTTGCTCGTCGTCCGCGGAGTTCTCGCCAAACCCAACCGCCTCATTCACCACATACATTGGCCGGGCCTTGACCTCGTCGTAAATGCGGCCCAGATATTCGCCAATAATGCCCAGCGAAATCAACTGCACCCCGCCCAGGAAGAGCACCATCACCAGGGTGGTGGCCTGTCCCAGGAAGGCCTGGTTGCCGTACAGCCGGGCAATGATGACCACGATGACGCCCACCCCTGCCAGGGCGGCGATGGTGAAGCCCAGGTAGGTGGCTAACTGCAAGGGAAAGAAGCTGAAGCCGGTGATGGCGTCGCTGGCGAACTTGAGCATTTTGCGCAGAGGGTACTTGGTCTCCCCGGCGAACCGTTCGGCGCGGGTGTAGGTTACGCCGGTCTGCCGGAAGCCGACCCAGCTGGTCATCCCCCGGATAAAGCGGTGCCGCTCCCGCATCTGCTTCAGCGCGTCGACCACCTTGCGGTCCATCAGCCGGAAGTCGCCGGTATCGAGCGGAATCTGGACGTCTGTAATCCGGTAAATCAGGCGGTAGAACAGCTTGGCGGTAAAGAGCTTGAACCAGGTTTCGCCCTTGCGCTCCTTCCGCACCGCGTAGACTACCTGGTAGCCTGCTTTCCACTTTTCAATCATCTCCAGGATGAGTTCCGGCGGGTCCTGCAGGTCAGAATCAATGATGACCACCGCCTCCCCCTGGGCGTAATCCAGCCCCGCGGTGACCGCGATTTGGTGTCCAAAATTGCGGGCAAAGTCAATGAAATGGACGCGCCGGTCCTGGGCGTGCAGTTCACGCATCAGCTCGCCGGTGCGGTCGGTACTGCCATCGTTGACCAGCACCAGCTCCCACGGGTCGCCGGTCTGGTCCATCACTGCCCGGATGCGGCGGTACAGCTCGCGAATGTTGCCTTCCTCGTTGTAACAGGGGGCCACGATGGAATAGCGTATCTTTGCCATGCCTTTACTTCTCCTGCAAACGTAGTTGGTGAGTTAAAGAGTTGGAGAGTTTGTGAGTTAAGGAGTTGGGGAATTTAGGCTAATTAATCTCCCAATCTCCAATCCCCAATCTCTAATCTCCTGATTTCATTCGGTTCAGCCACAGGAAAATCCCGGCGCCCACCGCGGCGCCCAGGGTATTCAGAATGATGTCATCGATATCGGTGGCGCGGGTGGGGATGGTCAACTGCAGTAGCTCAATGACCAGGCTCAGCAGGCCGCCGCCCAGTGCGGCCCGGAGCACCAGCCGCCCCGCCCGTCGATGGGGATACAGGCCGGCCAGTCCCATTCCCAGGGGAATAAAGGCTATCACATTGCCCATAATGTTGACGACCACCGTCCACAGCGACACCCGCCGATAGAGACAGGCCGCGTTGAACAGACAGGAAACCGCCCGCCCGTTTTCGGCAAACGGAACCAGATTCACCCCGTTGGGGGTAAATCCGGGCCGCAGGGTCATCCCCAACAGCCACAGCGTCACCACAATGGTCAGCGCAACCCATCTCCAGCGAATGCCGGAGAGATTCCGCCGGATGGTCAGGTCGGATGAATTGTTTTTCAACAGAATAAGACCGGGTAGCTGATAAAAAGATGGTATCTGTTCGGGCGCGTCGCCCCTGATACCTGCAAATGATGGGGGTATTATAACTCAAACTGCCGGAGTTGGTAATTTTTGCCCTCCCTGGTAGGAGCGTATTTCAGTTTTATGGTAGCCGGGGCATCCCTATGCCCCGGCATGGGGATGCCCCGGCATGGGGATGCCCCGGCATGGGGATGCCCCGGCATGGGGATGCCCCGGCATGGGGATGCCCCGGCATGGGGAT
>RFJV01000166.1 GCA_003694775.1 Chloroflexota bacterium
GAGAGGAAAAGAAACGATGAACTCTTTTATCTTGAGTACCCCGACACCCAATTCGAGCAACCACAGCGGAGAAGTGAGAGACGTTATCATCATCGGGTCCGGGCCGGCGGGGCTGGCCGCGGCGCTGTATGCGGCCCGCGCCAACCTGAAGCCGCTGGTCATCACCGGCAACGAGATTGGCGGGCAAATCGCCACCACCAGCGAACTGGAAAACTATCCCGGCTTCACCGGCCAGACCGGCCCGGAGCTGACCGAAGTGATGCAGGCCCAGGCCGAGAAGTTCGGCGCGGAGGTGAAGATTGACTACATCCAGCAGGTCGACCTGCGCCAGCGCCCCTTCCGGCTGACCGGCGCAGATGGCAACTACTATACGAAGGCCCTCATCATCGCCACCGGCGCGTCGCACCGCAAGCTGGGCGTTCCCGGTGAAGACGAGTTTACCGGTCGAGGGGTAAGCTACTGCGCCACCTGCGACGGCTTCTTCTTTACCGACAAAGAAATTGTGGTGGTCGGCGGGGGCGACAGCGCCATGGAAGAAGCCATCTTCCTGACCCGCTTTGCCCGCAAGGTAACGGTTATCCACCGCCGCGACCAGCTCCGGGCCGGCCCGCTCCTCCAGCAGAGGGCCATGAAAAACGAAAAGATTGAATTTATCTGGGATACGGTGGTCACCCGTATTCTGGGCGACGAGACGGTCACCGGGCTGGAACTGAAGAACGTAAAAACGGGCGAAACCCGCCAGTTCAAGACCGACGGGGTATTCATTGCCATCGGGCATACCCCCAACTCGGCCCTGTTCAAAGGCCAGCTTGAAATTGATGACCAGGGTTACGTGGTCACCGACAAGTACCTGCGCACCAGTGTTGAGGGCGTATGGGCCGCCGGCGAAATTACCGACTCCTACTTCCGGCAGGCCATTACCTCCGCCGGAATGGGCGCGGCCGCGGCCATCGCCGCGGAACGGTGGCTTTCGGAGCAGGAAGCTGAAGAGCCGCAGACGGCGAGCGCGGCGGCCTGAGCCGCCGGTTACCGCCAGGCCCCGGTGATGAATACCGGGGCCTTTTTTATTTTGACCAGCCGGCAAACTGCTCTCGCAGACCCGCCGGAACCGCCACCGGCCGCATGGTGGTATAATCCACAAACGCCCCCGACTGGGTAGCCGTGGCCGCGACCTCACCGTTGACCAGGAACTCTGCCTGCACCTGCCAGCTTGTCCGCCCCAGCCGTTCCACCCACATCCGGCCTTCTACCGGGTCAAACATCCGTACAGGCCAGCGGTATTCAATGTGCGTAGTGCCCAATACCGGGCCGTAACCTTCGGCAATCTGCTGTTGGAGGGGGAAATATTCGTCCAGCAATTTCAGACGCAGGTCTTCCAGCCAGCGGATGTAAACAATGTTGCTGACAATGCCGGCCAGGTCAATATCATAACTTTTCACCACGATGGGCATAACAATTTCAAACGGGCGGTGGGGGTTCATGATGACATCTCCTTGAGTTTGATAGTTTGGGAGTTAATGAGTTTGTGAGTTTGTGAGTTTGTGAATTGGGGAGTTAAGGGGGGATGGGTTTGCACTTTTCCCTCCCCTTGTCTCCCCGTCACCCTGTCACCTTGTCTCCTATCCCCCTGTTGCCAAATCTTACGCCATTCCCGCCGAGGAGACAAAACCGGCAGGCAGAATTTGTCTCTACCCGCGGCTGGGGTAAGATAGAAACAGCAGTCCATTCACGGTACAGGGAGTCAAAAATGAACACTGGACGACTGGCAAAATATGCCTGGGGTGTACTGGTCTACAACCTGCTGGTCATTATGTGGGGGGCCTACGTCCGGGCGACCGGCTCCGGCGCGGGATGCGGCAACCACTGGCCGCTGTGCAACGGCGAAGTCCTGCCGCGCGCCCGGCAGGTCGAAACAATGATAGAGTTCAGCCACCGTCTGAGCAGTGGGCTGGCCTTGCTGGCTATTATTGGCCTGTTTGTCTGGGTATGGCGACGCTATCCCGGGGGTCACCGGGTACGAACAGGGGCGGTATTTTCCCTGGTGTTCATCATTGCCGAAGCCATCTTTGGGGCAGGGCTGGTGCTGTTTGAGCTGGTGGCAGAAAATACCTCTGCGGCGCGGGCCGTGGCAATGGCGGTTCATCTGGTCAACACGTTTCTTCTGCTGGCCGCGCTGACGATGACCGCCTGGTGGGCCTCCGGCGGGCCGGCAGTTCGTCTGCGGCGAAGCGACAGGCTGGCCTGGGCACTGCTGGTTGGATTTGCCGGGATGCTGGTGCTGGCCGCCAGCGGCGGGGTAACAGCGCTGGGCGACACCCTGTTTCCGGCGGCTTCCCTGCGGGAGGGGCTAATCCAGGACCTGTCGCCGACCACCCACATCCTCATCCGCCTGCGCCTGTTCCACCCGCTGATTGCCATTCTCGTTGGGCTGTACCTGGTCATTGTCGGGGCAATCTGCCGACTAGCCAGACCCTCACCGTACACGCGCCAGCTGTCGCACCTGCTGACGGTCGTCTACATGGTGCAGTTGGTAGCCGGCGCGCTGAATGTGGCCCTGCTGGCGCCGGTCTGGCTGCAGATGGTGCACCTGCTGTTATCCGACCTGGTCTGGATTGTGCTGGTTCTGCTGGGAGCGAACACCCTGGCGGTCGAAGCGGAGGTGGAAAAAGAGAGAGTTTTGTCCCCCTCTGCCGGGACCGCGGTTTAAAACAGAAAAGTCCGTGCTGCCACACCACGGACTTTTCTGCTTAGGAGGGAGGGTTTTTATTGTTAATTCTGCCTCTATAATAATGAAAAAAGATTAAAGAAAAATGAAGTTGGGATTAAAATTAGATTAATTTTCAAAATTCGTCAATTCGTGCTGAATTCGCGGACGGTTAAAGTTCCCAACTTACCAGCACTTTGGCACACACCCGGCCCCGACGCAGTGACCGCATGTTTGCCCCAGCGCCGTTTTTGTGGTACAAATTAAACGGATTGTTGCCCGTCTGCACCGGCAAAAGGCCAGCACATTGTGCAACTTCCTGGTGAACTTTTTTTCAATTATCTTAAACAAGAGTATAATACAGAAAGATTCTACCACACGGGAGCAGTTACGTGGCAAAGGTATTATACATCGAAGATCATCCTGCTCAGCGAGACATTCTGGCCCAGATGCTGGAATTGAACGGGTTTGAAGTAGACGTTGCCGGTGATGGTCTGGAAGGCGTGGAAAAGACCAGGAGCTGGCTCCCGGATTTAATCCTGATGGACCTGCGGATGCCGCGGATGGACGGTTTTGAAGCCATCAAGGTTATCCGCTCCGATGAAAAGACGGCCCACATTCCCATTATCGCTATTTCGGCCTGGGCCAGTGCCAAGCACAAGGAACGCGCCCTGGAAGTGGGGGCCAACGAGCACTTCACCAAACCGGTAGACCTGAACCGCCTGCTGACCACCATCCGCAAGTACCTGGGCGAAAAGCAATCCTGAAGCCCGGCCCCATTGAGTGGAGCACTAAAAAGGCGACGGAGAGACTATCCCGTCGCCTTTGTGATTCCCGGAAATGTCAGCGCGAGGCCGAAGTTCGCCAGAAATAGCCGGCCCCACCCAGCAGAAACAGCAGGACTGCCCCGGCCCACCAGACCAGGTATCCACGCTGTCCGGTCAGAATACCGCCGCTGGACGGCATCTGGGTATCGCCGGCAGGGATACCAGCCTGGGGAGTGGTGGTAATCGGGATGACGCGCGTATTGGTGGGAGTGGCTTCGGGGTTGGGCGGAGCAGTCGGAAGGGCCAGGCCAGGTTCCTGTGGCTCTTCCCCCGGCAGGCTGACCACCCGTGTCCCGGTAGGAGTGGGCAGAGGGGTTTCGGTTGGCGTGGGGGTAACGGTGCTGGTTGGTGTAGGGGTCGGCAAAATGGGGGTAAAGGTAGGTGTTACTGCCGCCGCTTCCTGGGCACGGCTGTTAAAAATAAAAACCATCGCCGCGGTCAGACCGACCAGGCCAATACAAATCAGCCCGACCATCCCTGCCGCCAGCAAAATAAACAACCGGTTGCTGGATTGTCCGCTGTCTGTCTCCACGCCGTAGTTCCTTCCTTGATAGTGAGATAGCCGCTAAGCTCCGTTTATATAATAACGGTATTTCAGATTATGGTCAAGTAGTTATCCGATAAAAAATCCCCCTTTTTCAAACTTGACTCCCCTGGCGCTTCGTGTTATATTTTTTACCTGTCAAGCGACCATATCTGTAACGGCAATGACGGAAACGAGTAAGCAGGTTTAGATGTTCAGCGAGTCCGGGGTGGTGGGAGCCGGATACATTGACCCTGCTGAAAATCCTTCCCGAGCCGCTGACCGAAAGAAACAGGGGGGTCCCTGTTTCGAGTAGACTCAGCCGGGTTCGCCCTCCGTTACCGGGGCGGGCTTATCGGGCGCAGGCCCTGTAAGCACAGAGGGAGCGACTGTGTCGCTAAGTTGGGTGGTACCGCGGGAATCAGACTCTCGTCCCAAGTTTGGGCGGGAGTTTTTCTATTTACGATTTACGATTGACGATTTGCGATTGACGATTGACGA
>RFJV01000167.1 GCA_003694775.1 Chloroflexota bacterium
CCGCCGGTCTGGGGAACCTATCCCACTACCGCCTGGCAGGCCGGCGAGCAGGTGGTCGACAAATACACCCTGACCATCCCCGCCGGTTCTCCGCCCGGCGACCACCGCCTGCGGGTGGGCTGGTACCGGTCTGACACCCAGGCCCGCGTGCCGGTGCTAGACACCGCCGGCCAGCCCGGCGATGACCACATCGTCCTGGATGTCGTCATCCAAATCGGCCCATGAGCAAATTCAAAACTAAAAATTCAAAACTAAAAATCCTCCTGCTGGCCCAACTGCTCCTGCTGACCGCCTACAGCCTGACCGTACCGCTGGGCGAAGCGCCGGATGAACCGGCTCACCTGAGCTACGCCCGCTGGATTGCCGAACACCACCGCCTGCCGGCCAATCTGGACGAACGGCGAGAGGCCGGCTACAAATCCGTCTGGCCGCCGCTGTACCACATCCTGGCCGCGGGACCGCTGGCCCTGGTGGGCGACGCGCCGCCAACCCGGCTCAAAAGTGTGGGCGACACGCCCCGCCGCCTCATCCCCACCAACGGGCAGACCATTGCCGCCTACATCCACACCGTCGACGAAGCCTGGCCCTGGCGCGGTCTGCCGCTGGGCTGGCGGCTGGCCCGGCTGGTTTCGATGGGGTTGAGTGTCCTTTCGGTGGCAGTGACCTTTACCCTGGCCCGGAAGATAACGGGGCGGGACTCCCTGGCCCTGGCCGCGGCCGGTCTGCACGCCTTTTTGCCGCAGGCTCTCTTTATCGGCAGTGTGCTCAACGATGACACCCTGCTGACCCTGCTTTCCGGCTTGCTGTTGCTGACCCTCTTCTCCGGCACGGCACACCGGCTCCGGCAGAGTCTGCTGGCCGGCGCGCTGTTGGGACTGGCGACAGTTACCAAGTACAACACCCTGCCGCTGTGGGGAATTGTTCTGCTGTGGCTGGTCTGGAGCCGCCGTGGTCTCCTGCCACGGCTGGCGGCTGTGCTGGCCGGCGCCGCAGTCACCGGCGGGTGGTGGTTTGGGTTTATCTGGCGGCAGTTCAGCACCGGAAGCACCCTTTCCGCCCGCGTCCTGTCGGCCCTGACCACAGGGACGGCGGACGCGTCGTTCCAACAGCTCGGCGAAGGCGGGGCGACCATCTGGCCTGCCGCGGGGCAGTGGGCGGAGTGGGGTGCCGCGCTGTTCAAATCATTTTGGGGGGCATTCGGCGGCGGGGGCGCGGTTGAACTGCCCGGCTGGGGCTACGGCCTGCTGGCCCTGGCCTGCCTGGCCGCGCTGGCCGGACTGGCCCGCCGGCGACCGCCCGGCGCGGGGTTTCTGGCCGTATACACAGTCGCGTTTCTCCCTCTGCCGCTGGCCCGCTTTATCCTGACCGGCGGCCACATCGCCGAAACGGCCCAGGGACGGCACCTGTTTCCGGCCCTGCCCGCCATTGCCCTCCTGCTGGTCTGGGGCTGGTCGGCCTGGCCGCGGGCGCAAGCGGTTCGGCTGGCCGGGGTGTCGATGGTTGGTCTGCTGGCCCTGACCGGCCTGCCCCGCATCCAGGCGGCCTATCCGCCCCCTATTCCCCTCTACACCACCGCAGACGCCGTCCGTCCGGCAACGCCGGTCAACCTGCCGCTGACCGAAACCGTGACCCTGCGCGGGTACACCACCGCCGCGGCGGAGGAAGGCAGTTTGCCGGTCACCCTGTACTGGCAGGCAACCGGCATCCCGCCGGAAGATTACCGCTTCAGCCTGACCCTCACCGGCAGTGACGGCCAGCCGCGGGGCGGCTGGCTGGGCGAGCCGGTCGGGGGGCGCTACCCTACCCGCGCCTGGGATAAGGACGACCTGCTGGTGGACACGGTACGGCTGGCGCTTCTGCCGGGCCAGCCGCCGGCGACGGCCACGCTAACCCTGACCCTTTTGGGCGCGGACGGCAGGACTGTGGCCGGACCGGTGGCGCTGGCCCGCGGGGTGGCTCTGCCCGCCGGTCCGGACCGTCCCCGCGGTCCGCAAAGCCTCCGCAGTGACGGCCTGCCGCCGACAGCGGACTTTACCTACCGCAGTACGCTGGCCGCGGTTCTGCCCGACACGCCCTCGGCGGTGCTGGTTGGTCCGGACGGGCGGACTTTCTCTCCGGCCCGCACTATCGCCGGACCGTCGGGGCTGGCGGCTTTCTTCCTCGTCGGTCCGGACTGGCCCACCGGCGACTATTATCTCCAATCCCCAATCTCCCAATCTCCCAATCTCCAATCTCCAATCTCTAACCTCCCAATCCCCATCACCAACCGGCCTCGCCGCTTTGAGCCGCCGCCGATGCAGGTCGAGCTGAAGGCCAACTTTGCCGGACAGCTCACCCTGCTGGGCTACGATATGCCGGTTCGTCGGGTAGAGCCGGGCGGCAGGTTTCCGGTAACGCTGGTCTGGCGGGCCGAAACGACGATAGGACAGAATCTGGTGGTCTTCAACCACCTGCTGGACGCGCAGATGGTTCAGCGGGGCGGTTCGGACCGGGTGCCGCTGGAATACTACACCACCCTGCTGTGGGTTCCCGGCGAAATTGTGGCCGACTCGTACCAGGTGGCGGTCGAGGCGGACGCGCCGCCGGGGGTGTACTGGCTGGACGTGGGCGTGTATCCGGCGGAGCAGACGGCCCGGCCCCTGCCGCTGGTGGTCAGCGGGCAGACGGTCGACCAGAACAGCGTCCGGCTGGGGCCGCTGAAGGTGGGCGGGCCACCGCCGGGAGCCACCGCGGCCAGCGTGTCGCCAAAAAATCCGCTGGTGGCTTCGTTTGGGGGACAGATAACCCTGCTGGGGTACGACCCGCCGTCTGCGGGCGGGGAGGGGCTGACCCTGTACTGGCGGGCGGAGGGGTCGCCGGCGGCGGATTACACCGTGTTTGTGCATCTGCTCGACCCGCGGGGGCAGGTGGTGGCCCAGGCCGACGGGCCGCCGGTCGGTGGGGCGTACCCGTCCAGCCTGTGGGAGGCCGGTGAGATTATCATCGACCGGCACAGCCTGCCGGCCCTGCCGTCTGGCCAGTACACGGTGCTGGTGGGGCTGTACCGGACAGATACCGGAGAAAGACTGCCCGCGACGGGTCGACCGGACGGAGCAGTGGCCCTGGAAAATTTTACCCTGGGAGCGGTTGAAAAATGAGCCAGATACCCACCCCGGATGAACTGAACCGTCTGACCGGGCTTCCAGCCTGGGGCCGGAAGCAGGAAAACCGCTGGGACGCGCTGAGCCGGTTTGTTTACCGGACGGCAACCCTGGAGGATGTTCGCCGGCAGGCCCAGACCACGGCGGCGGAACACCGGCTCGACGCGCCGGCTTTTGAGGCGTACGCGGTCCGGCGCTGGTTCAACTTTCACACCCACAACCGGATTCTGCAGATGTTCCTGTCCCATCCCGATGTTGAACCGGAGCAGAACCGCCGCCACCATTCCATTGATTTTTATCTGCGCGGTATCCCTTTTGACCTGAAAATCAGCGAGTTTCCCCGCGGCTATCCCCAGTCGCTGGCGTATGCCCGCCAGAATCCGCACCATCTGGCCGTGTGGCAGTACCGGAACCAGTCCCGGCAGGGACGCTACCACACCGGCAACCGGCTGTTTGTCGTTCTGCACCACACCATCCGGCCAGAACTGACCTGGCAACTGCGCCGCGATTTTGACCGCCTGCAGATGGTCATCGCCGACTTTCTGGCTACGCCCACCCTGTTGGGCCTGACGATTGTCGACCAGCAGTCGGGGGAGGTTTACCGTCCGTGGGCGGGGGTAATTTTTTGTGTGAAATAAAAGCGGCTCTTGGGGAATTCAGAAGGAGACAACCAACTGATACCACCCGGCAAGTTTTCTAATACGCTCAGTCCTCGCCGGCCAGCTTCAACACTTCGGCAACAACAGCCTCACCAAGCCAGATACCATTTTGCTGGAGAGAATAGACCAGCGGCTTGACGGCCGGGACGAATCCCTTTTCTTTGGCCCTGAGAAGAACTCCCAGCGTACCGGTCAATGTCAACCCCAGGCGTTTGGCGTGGCGACGCGCTAAACGTTCGTCAATGATTATCAGGTCGGCATTAAGTTCCTGGGCCAACGCGATGACCTCAGCTTCACCCCGGTCCAAATCGGAAAGCAAATCAGCGCGTCGGGGGTCTTGTAAGGGAACAAACTGAATCCAGTTTGATTTCTGCAGTTCTACCACGCCGATATTTTTTACTCCCCCGGTTAATACCTCGGTTTGTACTGCGGGCGGGATAAGAATCTTGCCGTACAGCAAGCGTAAAAGCTCTAATTGCCCAATCAGAACCAGCGAGATGATGGGGGTCGCATTAACAATAACGGTTCTTTGAGGTTCAGACTCAGGCATTGGCAAAATCCTCAGCCAATTCATCAGGGCTTTGTCCCATTGGAGATAAACCGAACCGTCCCAATTCCATTATAAAAGCCGTACGGCTGATACCTGCCAACTGCGCGGCAAGGCCGGTGGTTATCCGTCCCATTTCATAGAGCTTCACGGCCAACAGCAATCGGGCTTCCGCCTCAAATTCCTCAGGACTCTTTTTCATTGAAAGCAGTAGGTCATCAGAGTATGGGATGGATAATACATTTGTTGTCATCTTATCCTGCCTCAAATATCGAAGGTTTCTGTTTTATTATAGCATAAATTCGGTCATTCAGAGTCCCCGGCCCAATTTTTAGGGTGTGTTTCACTTTTTTGACTATCCGGGCCGAGGGGATGGACTGCCGCCGGTCATTCGCGTACCTGTCCCCGATAGGGGGTTCGTGAAGAATTCGTGGATGGCCGGGCAGTTACTCCAAACGTTTCAATAAAAAAGGGGCGGCAAGGGCCGCCCCTTTTTTATACCTTCTTTTACCCGATGAAGAAGCCCAACAACCCTGCCGGGCCAAGCTGGGCCACCAGACCGGCAAACACAATCGACACCATCGACATCAGCTTGATGAGAATGTTCAGCGACGGGCCGGTAGTATCTTTGAACGGGTCACCGACCGTATCGCCGACCACGGTGGCCTTGTGCGGGTCGGAACCTTTGCCGCCGAATTCACCTTTTTCGATGAACTTCTTGGCGTTGTCCCAGGCCCCGCCGGCATTCGCCATCATCACCGCCATCACAAAACCGGTCGACAGGCCGCCGGCCAGCAGACCGAGCACACCGGCCACACCGAACAGCACCCCAACAACGACCGGGACCACAATCGCCAGCACAGACGGGGCCACCATTTCCTTCTGCGCTCCGGCCGTGCTGATAGCTACACAGGTGGCGTAGTCGGGCTTCTGCGTGCCTTCCAGAATACCGGGGAATTCCTTGAACTGGCGGCGAACTTCCTGCACCATCGCGCCCGCGGCCCGGCCCACGGCGTTCATCGTCATCGCCGAGAAGTAGAACACGGTCATAGCACCGGCAAAAACACCGATGAGCACCGCCGGATTCAGCAGGTTCACCTGGTAGTAGGCGGCAAAGTCGGCCAGGGTCATCTTGGCGACTTCCACCGGCTGGGCGTAGCCCACAATCTCAACGGTCTTGATACCACCCAGGTGTTCCAGGCCAAAGCGGATTTCCTCCAGATAGGCGGCCAGCAGAGCCAATGCGGTCAGGGCCGCGGAGCCGATGGCAAACCCCTTGCCGGTAGCCGCGGTGGTGTTGCCCACCGCGTCAAGCTGGTCGGTGCGGCGGCGGACTTCCGGCGGCAGGTGCGACATTTCCGCATTGCCGCCGGCATTGTCGGCGATGGGGCCGTAGGCGTCCGTGGCCAGGGTCAACCCCAGGGTGGAGAGCATGGCCACCGCGGCCAGACCCACCCCGTACAGCCCCAGCAGGGCATTCTGCGCCCCACCCGGCAGGTAGAAGCTAACCGCAATACCGATGATAATCGCCACGACCGGCACACCGGTGGACTGCATCCCCACGGCCAGGCCGCTGATGATGACCGTTGCCGGGCCGGTCAGACCCTGCTTGGAAATATTCTGGGTGGGCGGATATTCATCCGAGGTGTAGTATTCGGTGGCCCGGCCAATCACCACCCCGACGGCCAGACCGGCCAAAATTGCCAGCCACAGCATAATGGGGTCGTTGAGCTGGAGAAGATAAACCAGTCCCAGGGCCAGAACGGCAATCCCAATGGAGCTGTAAGTGATGCTGTTGTTGATAGCCCCCATCAGGTCTTTCATCGTGGCGTCTTCTTTGGCCCGCACCAGGTAGATGCCAACGATAGACAGCACCACCCCGACCGCGGCCAGGGCCAGCGGCGCGGCCAGGTAGCGCAACTGCATACCCATTTCGGTGAAGCCCTTGAGGAAGGCCCCGTTGGTTCGGGCCGCTTCGGTGGCTACCGCGGCCACGCCCAGCGCGGCCGTCGCCAGGATAGAGCCGGCGTACGATTCATACAGGTCCGCGCCCATACCGGCCACGTCGCCCACGTTATCACCCACGTTATCGGCGATGGTGGCCGGGTTGCGGGGGTCGTCTTCGGGAATGCCGGCCTCCACCTTGCCGACCAGGTCTGCGCCCACATCCGCGGCCTTGGTGTAGATACCGCCGCCCACGCGGGCAAAGAGGGCCTGGGTCGACGCCCCCATACCGAAGCTGAGCATAATCACCGTAATTTGAGGCAGGGGGTTACTGCTTCCAAAGAACTCTGCAGGGAAGAGGTAGTACAGAATCAGGAACCAGGCACTGATGTCGAGCAGAGCAAAACCGACCACCACCAGCCCCATCACTGCACCGGCCCGGAAGGCCACCTGCAGACCATCGTTCAGACTCTTGCGGGCCGCATTGGCCGTGCGCGCCGAGGCGTTGGTAGCCGTTTTCATCCCGAAAAAGCCGCACAAACCGGAAAAGAAACCGCCGGTCAGGAAGGCAAAGGGGATAACCTTGTTCTGCACACCAAACACATAAGCCAGCACCACAAAAATCAGAAACAGAACCAGAAACGCCATAGAAACTACTTTATACTGCCGTTTGAGGTAGGCCATCGCCCCTTCCCGGACCGCCTGGGCAATCTCAATCATCGTCTCGGTGCCTTCGCTGTGCTTCATCACCGAGGTGTAGAAGTACCAGGCAAAGCCGAGGGCAATCAGTGAGCCTATAGGCGCTGACCACCACAGGAGAGGGAGAGGTTCGTGCCCGCCCTGGCCCAGAGGCGCGGCATAGGCCGCCGGCGCCGCGAACAGAGCGGTTACCAGAGAAAGAAGTACGAAGCTGTACCGTTTCATAAATTGTGCCTCCAACACAGTGATGATGGGGGGTAAAAATATTTGTGTGACAGAGCAGTGGATTGAACCGGCAAAAAAAAACCTGGTCACAGATATGCCAGACCAGGCTTCTTTGCCGCCTGAACCTGAGCCAGAAAGCCTACAGCTTCCTTATAAATCCCAGGATATTACCGGCCCAAATTTTATAACGAGACCGATAAGGTTGTCAAATTTCATACCGGGCGGCGCAGGTTTAATCTTCTTTTAATCTCAACGACTTACTATTTTTCAAGGGGGACGTGGCCTGAACTGCACCTTTTTCAAGGCAACGTCCATTCTTTTTTGCGGTTGGCCTTATGATAGATGTCCAGAACTTGAGCAAATATTTTGGCGACACCCCGGCCCTGCAGGAAATATCTTTCAACATCCAGCCGGGAGAGGTTGTTGGTGTGCTGGGGCCGGCCGGCGCCGGAAAAACCACCCTGCTCCGCATCCTGACTACCTACCTGCCCCCCTCGCGAGGAACAGCCCGCATCGCCGGCTTCGACATCTGCACCCACAGCCTGGAGGTACGCCGCCGCATCGGCTACCTGCCCGCCGACGCCGCCCTCGACCCGGCGATGACCGTAGGCGAGTATCTGGCCTTTATGGCCGCTCTGCGCCGTTTACCAAACCGCCGCCAGCGTGTCGCCGAAATTCTGGCCCAGTTTGAGCTGGGTAGGCACACCCAAACCCGCATCGCCGGCCTCTCGGCGGGTGACCACCGCCGCCTGGCGCTGGCCCAGGCTGTGCTTCACTCACCAGAGGTGCTCCTGCTGGACGAACCAACCGCCGGCCTGTCTCCCACCCAGCTTACCGGATTTCATTCCCTGCTGGCCCAGACGCTCCAGGGCCGGACGGTCCTTCTTTCTACGGCCAACCTGTCCGACGTAGAAAGGTTCTGCCGGCGGGTGCTCATCCTGCACAAGGGCCAAATCATGGCCGAGGATACTCCTGCCGGCCTGAACGCCCGTCTGCAAGGCGAGGAGAGAATTCGCCTGCACACTCTGAACGCGCCGGCCAACGCCCTGGAAGTTCTGCAATCCCTGCCCGACGTGCAGTGGGTGTACCCGGTTTCTCCCAACATTTTCGATATCGAATGCACCACCGATACCGCCTGCCGGCCTGTCCTGGCCCAACTGGTGGTGGAGCAAGGCTGGGGACTGCTGGAACTGCGCCCGCTGGAATCCAGCCTGGAAGAATTCTTTATTGAGCTGACCACAGCACAACGCCCTTGATGAACATTTTTTTTATTGCCCGCCGCGACCTGGCCGCGATGCTGGGAAGACCGGCGCTCTACCTGATTACCGCCTTTTTCCTGCTTGCTACCGGCCTCTTTTTTTATTTGACCCTCTCTATTGACCGCACGGCCACGCTGTCCAGGGTTTTTCTGGGCGCGGCGGTGGTGCTTCTGTTTGTCGCCCCCGTGCTGACCATGCGTCTCCTCTCCGAAGAAGCCCGCTCCGGCACGCTGGAGCTTATTTTGACCGCCCCCGTACGCACCTGGGAGCTTGTGGCCGGGAAATTCCTGGCCGCGTGGGCCGGCTTTGGCCTGATGCTTGCCCCTACCGTGGTGTATCTCCTCCTGCTGGTGTACCTGGACCGGCCCGACATCCCGGTGATTCTGTCCGGCTACCTGGGGCTGATGCTGGTGGCGGCTCTCCTGCTGAGCTTTGGCCTGCTGGCATCGGCAGTCTCTTCCAGCGCCGCGGCTTCGGCCGCCTTGGGCATCCTTTTTTCTGCCGGCGCCTGGGTGCTGGGCGGGCTGACCCTGGTCAGCGATAACGGTATCGGGCGGTTTCTGCGCTATCTGGCTATCCAGAGCCATTTTGTCGACTTTCTGGACGGCCTGATTTCGCTGAACAACGTGGTCTACTTTTTTAGCGGAACCTTTTTTGCCCTTTACCTGACTGTGCAGTTGCTCCATTACCGGAGGCAGGTATAATGGCTGGCTGGCCCCGTCTGCTTCGTTCCCGGCGACTGCAAGGCCTCCTGTGGACCGGCGGCTCCGTCCTGTCGGTGGGGAGCATCCTGCTCTACCTGGCCCAGCCGGTCTGGACTACGGGGCGGTTGGCCGGCTTTTGGGCCGGCATTGTTCTGCTGTTGACCGCCCTCTGGCTCAGACAGATAACCGCCCCCGGCATGTCGACCAGCACCCCTCGCTTTTTGCCCCCGGCCCTGACCCTCCTGGCCCTGCTGGCCGCGCTCAACGCCCTGACCTACCGCTACAACCCGGAGCTGGACCTGACCCGCGCCCGCCTTTTTACCCTGTCGGAGCCAACCATCCAGATTCTGCAAAGCATCGACCAGCCGGTGGAAGTCATCGGCTTTTTCAAACGGGGCGACCCGCGGCTCAGCCGGGCACGCAGTCTGCTGGAGCGGTACTGCCGCTATACCGGCTACCTGACCTATGAATTCCACGACCCCACCCAGAAGCTGGCCCTGGCCCGCAGTTTTGAGCTGGAAGGCTACGGGCTGGTGTTCGTCAGCGGCAAAAACCACTACTACACCGCCACCGTAGACGAGCAAGGCCTGACCCGTGCCATCCTTCACGTCACCCGCGCCCGGCGCAAAACGGTCTATTTCCTGACCGGACACGGCGAACGCGCCATCCACGCCGGAGACCGGTCCGGCTACAGCACCATCCGGCAGGTCCTGGAAGCCGAAAACTATATTGTCCGGACGGTTTCTCTGGCAAAAAACAGCCTGCCCACCGACGCCGACCTGCTGGTCATTGCCGGCGCCCGGCACCCCCTGCCGCAGTCTGAAGCCGAACAGATTCTGGCCTGGATGTCTACCGGCGGGCGCCTGCTGGTGCTGGTCGACCCGCAAGACCCGCTCCCTCTGCCGGAGCTGTTCCGGGCCTACGGCCTGTCCCTCCCCGATGGCTTTGTGGTGGAGGATATGAACAACGCCCTGGTCACGCTGGGGCCGCACGGGTTGACCCCCCACCAGATTATCCCAATGCTGACCCGCTACCCGCCCCACGAAATCACATACGGACTGAACGGCCGGCAAACCTTCTTTCCCTATGCCCGGCCGGTCAGTATTGCCAGCGAGAGCCAATCCGGCTACCAGGCCACGGCCATCCTGACCACCAGTCCGGCAAGCTGGCTGGAAACCGATACCTCCCTCTCGGAACCGGAATTTACCCCCGGTGCTGACCGGAGCGGGCCATTTTCGCTGGGGGTGGCCGTGGAGGACCCGGCCACCCAGACCCGCCTGGTGGTCATCGGCGATACCGAATTCGCCGCCAACCAGCACCTCACCCCCCACGTTGCCAATGCCGACCTGTTTGTGCGGGTCGTCAACTGGCTGGCCGAAGACGATACCGTAAGCCAGATTCCGCTGAGGGTGGAGGCCGCCCCCCCCCTGACCCTTGCGCCCGACCAGCAGAATCTGGTTCTAATGGTCGCCGTCCTGCTGGTTCCGCTGTTGGTGGTCCTAACCGGCGCGGGCGTCTGGTGGGCGCGGCGCTGACAGGCCCCCAGCAGTTGACAATTTACGGTAAAGGACTATCATATCCCCAGTACTTGGGGCCGGCTCCCAACCGGCCTAATCTCGAACCCGACGAGGGTCCACCATGATAACAGCCCAGGTCATTTTGAAGCCCGGACGCGAAAAGTCGGTGGTCAACCGGCATCCGTGGATTTTTTCCGGAGCCATTTCCCGCGTAGAAGGCAGTCCCGCCGACGGCGACATCGTGGATGTCTGGAACAGCCGGGCCAGGTTTGTGGCGCGGGGGGTGTACAACTCCCGGTCGCAAATCCGGGTGCGGCTCCTCACCTGGAACCCCAACGACCAGATTGACGAAAATTTCTGGCGGCGGCGCATTCGCCGGGCCATTGCCGGCCGGCAGGCCCTGCTGGAGTCGCACGATACCGATGCCTACCGCCTGGTGCACGCCGAAGCCGACGGCCTGCCCGGCCTGATTGTAGACCGCTACGGGCCGTGGCTGGTGGTGCAGTTTTTGGCGCTGGCCGTGGAGCGGCATCGCCAGGCCATCATCGATGTCCTGACCGACCTGCTGGCCCCCCAGGGGATTTACGACCGCAGTGATGTGGATGTTCGCCAGCAGGAGGGGCTGGTGCCGGTCGCCGGGCCGGTATGGGGGGAAATTCCGCCGGACGTTATCGAAATTCTCGAAAACGGACACACCTTTCTGGTGGATGTCAAGCTGGGGCATAAAACCGGCTTCTATCTTGACCAGCGAGAAAACCGGCTAAAAAGTATGAAATATTTTGCCGGCAAAGAGGTTCTGAACACTTTTGCCTATACCGGCGCGTTTTCCGTATATGCCGCGGCCGCGGGGGCCAAACGGATAATCAACATCGACTCGTCGGAGCGGGCCCTGCAGATGGCAGAGCGGAACATGCGGCGCAACGGCTTTGGCGACCGGGAAGACATCTACGCCGCGGCCGACGCGTTTGAAATTTTGCGGGCCTATCATGCCAACCAGTGGAAGTTCGATGTGGTTATCCTGGACCCGCCCAAGTTTGCCTACAACAAACGGCAGATAGACAAGGCGGCCCGCGGCTATAAAGACATCAATATGCTGGGGATGAAACTGCTCAAGCCGGGGGGAGTGCTTATCTCCTTTTCCTGCTCCGGGGTGGTCAGTGCGGAGCTGTTTCAGAAGATTCTTTTTGGTGCTTCCATCGACGCCCAGCGAACGGTGCAGGTCATCGAACGTTTCTCCCAGGGGGCAGACCACCCGGTTCTGCTGACCTGTCCGGAATCGGAGTACCTTAAGGGGCTGGTTTGCCGGGTGTGGTAGCCCCCCTTACCCCGCCGATAGTTCTTCGGCCTCGATTTTGGCCCGGATGGCCTCGTCCAGCTTTTGGAGGGCCGTTTCTGCCGCGGCCTGGGCCGCAGACTGCTTGTTGTACCCCTGCCCCTGCCCGTATACCGTTTTTCCAATCAGCACTTCCACGGTAAAAATCTTGGCGTGGTCTGGCCCCTCTTCCCTGACCGTGCGGTAGGTGGGGGTCAACCGGTAAATACTCTGGGCCAGCTCCTGCAAGCGGCTCTTGGCGTCTTTTTCGGCTTCCTCTTCCAGAATCTTCTGCAGGGTCGGTTCAATCAGGGGGTAAATAAACTGCTTGACTGTTTCGACCCCCTGGTCCAGGTACATAGCCCCGACAACGGCCTCAAAAGCATCGCACAGGATGGCCGGGCGGCGACGACCCCCGCTTTCTTCCTCCCCGCGGCCCAGAAACAGGCACTCTCCCAGGCCAAGCTGGCGGGCAAACTGGGCCAGCCGTTCGGTGCGCACCAGCGCAGACCGGAGATTGGTCAGCCGGCCTTCCGGCATTTCCGGAAAATGGTGGTACAGATACTCCGCGGTGACAAAATCCAGCACGGCATCCCCCAGAAATTCCAGCCGCTCGTTATCTTCCAGGGGATAATCCGGGTTTTCGTTCAGGTACGAGGTATGGGTTAGCGCCCTTTGCAGGAGGGCCTTGTCGGAAAACGTTACCTTGAGCGCGGCTTCGGCTCTGTTGAGGGCAGACATTGCAGTACTCCGATTATGATGCGGCGTCGCTACCGGTGGGCAGGTAATCGCCTTCTATCCATTCACTGCCGTCCGGGCCGACTTCCTTTTTCCAGATAGGGACAATCTGCTTCAGCCGGTTGATGGCGTAGGCGCAGGCTTCAAAACAGCCGTCGTTGCGGTGGGGGCTGGAAACCGCCACCACCACCGCGTTGTCGCCGACTTCCAGGTGTCCAATGCGCTGGACGATGGCAATATCGACAATTTTGGGCCATTTCTGGCGGGCTTCTTCGGCGACCTGCCTCAGCTTGGCAACGGCCATTTCCTCGTAGGCTTCGTATTCCAGGTGCTCCACGGCCTTGCCCGCAGACACGTTCCGCACCACCCCGCCGAACACGGCGACCGCGCCGGTTTCCGGCCTGACCACTTTGGCCGCCACCTCATCCAGGCTGATGGGGTCAAAGGTGATGGCGAACTTGTCGTCCCCCGCGCCGGAGCCGCCGCTGACCGGCGGGAAAAAGGCTACCTCGTCGCCATCGCGGAGCCGGGTTTGGGGGCCGGCAAATTCCTTGTTCACCGAGATAATCGTCCGCGGGATTGCTTCGGTCAGGCGGGGAAATTCTGTCTGCAGGGCGTCCAGCAGGTCGGCAATGGAGGCATTATCGGGCAGTTCCCGGTTCAGCCGGTCCGTGCCGGCCAGCTCGCGCAGACGGGCAAAGAGTCTAATGGTTATGTGCATCAACGTTCCTCCGGGGTTATTCTTCCAGGATAATGTCGCCGCTTTTGCCGCCGCTTTTGCGCACCAGCCGCACATTGTCGATGCGCATGGCCCGGTCGACCGCCTTGCACATGTCGTAAATAGTCAGCCCGGCCACGCTGACCGCGGTCAGGGCTTCCATTTCCACACCGGTTTTGCCGGTGGTGCGCACCGTGGCGGTGATGTCAATCCGGGCCGGTTCGTCGGGGGCGGCGGCCTGGTGAGGCTCAAAGTTCAGGCCGACATGCGTCAGCAGGAGGGGATGGCACATGGGAATCAGTTCGTGAGTGCGTTTGGCGGCCATGACCCCGGCCACCTGGGCCACGGCCAGGACATCCCCTTTGGCAATCCCCTGCTCCAGAATGAGAGTCAGAGTTTCCGGTTTCATCAGCACCCGGCCGCGGGCCACAGCTTCGCGGACGGTATCCGGCTTGTGGCCCACGTCTACCATGCGGGCGCGTCCGTGCTCATCAAGATGGGTCAGGCTCATTATCATCTCTCTATTTGGAAAAGTCAGATGGATTATAGCAAAGCCGGAAGCAGGAAGCAATCCAGACGGCTGATGGCGGACAGGAAAAACCGGCTTATTCCGGCAGTGACTTTGGCCGGAAAATGGTTCACGAGTATAATATTTCATCGGTTTTTGAGATTGGAGATTGGGGGATTGGAGATTCCACCTTCCACTTTCCTCCTTCATCCCTCATCCTTCATCCTTCATCCTTCATCCTTTAAAAGGAGTACCCCCTTGTCTGAACTGATTTTACTCAAACTCGGCGGGTCGGTAATTACCGACAAGACCCGCCCGTTCACCGCCCGGCTGGACGTTATCGAACGGCTGGCCGGCGAAATCAAAAACGCCCTCGACGAGCGGGGCGATGATTTGCGCCTGATTATCGGGCACGGCTCCGGCTCTTTTGGGCACGAGGTCGCCGCCCGCTACCAGACCCACCAGGGCGCGGTCCGGCCCGATAGCTGGCTGGGCTTTGCCGAAGTGGCCGCGGCCGCGGCGGAACTCAACGCCATTGTGATGAAAGCGCTCCGCGACGCCGGCGTCCCGGCGATGAAGTTCCAGCCGTCCGCCAGCACCCGCACCCGCGGCGAGCAGTTGATGTATTTTGAAACCTTTCCCATCAAAGAGGTGCTTCAGCATGGCCTGGCGCCGGTGGTTTACGGCGATGTCAGCGTCGATGCCAGCCAGGGGATGAGCATTGTCTCCACCGAAAAGCTGTTCGACAACCTGGCCCGCGAGCTGTCGCCCGACCGCATCATCCTGGTTGGCCGGGTAGACGGCGTTTTCGAGGCTGACCCGCTTACCCACCCCGATGCCGAACTGATTGAGTTTATCGACAGCAGTAACTGGGAGGAAGTCGAAGCGAAGCTGGCCGGGTCGCACGGCGTGGACGTGACCGGCGGTATGCTGAGCAAGGTCCGGGAGATGTACCGCCTGACCGTGGCCATGCCGCCGATGCAGGCGATGATTATGTCTGCCGAGGAGCCGGGCCGGCTGGAGGCCGTCCTCAAGGGCCAGATGGTCGATTTTGGCACCCTGATAAACTGACTCCGTTTACCGGGCCGGCTTGAAAAACACGATGACGTACTCGTGCTTGAAGATGTAGTAGCCGCCGGCGAGGGCGCGGTAGCGCCACAGGTTGGCGCTTTTGCCTTTACCCTTCTCGTTACCTTCGATATTCTTGACGATGATGGCCTTTGTACGGAAGCCGGCCCGGTTCATCCGCTCCATACACCAGAAGCCCAGGGGTACAAGTTCGCCTTTTTCATACTTGTCGCCGATAATGAGCGCGGCAAAGCGACCGGGCGCCAGCAGGTCGTACCCCAGCCGGGCGACCTGCTCAAAGCCATCGAGAAAAGTCCCGGCGTCGGGGGCGTTGGACAGGTCTTCCGGCAGGTCGGAAAATTTGATGATGTCCGCGTAGGGAGGATGCAGAATCAGCAGGTGGGCCTGCTCTGCCCCCATCTCCCGGCAGACCGCCGACACCCGCGCCGCGGTCTGCGGGTCGGCGCTGTTGCCCTGCAGAATGTGGATGCGCCGGTCCAGCAGGTCGGGCTGAATTTTGCTCCGCACATATTCAACCAGGTCCGGCTTCAGCTCCACGCCGATGCACCGCCGCTCCAGCCGCGCCGCTTCGATGGCGGTTGTGCCGGAGCCGAGAAACATGTCCAGCACAATCTCATCCTTTTTGCTGTAGCGAAGCAGAAGCTGGGTGGCAATCTGGGGAATGTAGTTCCCGTGGTAGTCCAGCTGATGCCCGTCGCCGCTGGCGCGGTGCGGGAACAACCACAGGCTGTCGGTCAGCACGTGGTCGTACTCCCGCCAGCGGCTGAGGTCAATATCGCTCCAGGGTTTTTGTTTGGGAGAAGAGCGGTCAGAGTTGGTCATAGGATTTTGATTCGTTGGCTGGGTCATTCATCAAGACCAAGCTGTTTCTCTTCTTACTTCAAAAGTATAGTGGAAATCGAGATACCGGTCAAAGCAAGATGCGTTCAAGGGTGCGTTTCAAATTTTTGACGGATATTTTGTCGGGTCAGCCTTGAATTGAAATTCAGGCTGTTATGACAAGTCTGCTGAAGCAGACTGTTGGCCCA
>RFJV01000168.1 GCA_003694775.1 Chloroflexota bacterium
CTGCAGGAAAAGAGCAAGGAACAGGTCGCGACTCTGCAGGAGAAAGGTAAAGCCCAGGTATCTACCCTGCAGGAAAAAAGCAAGGAAGTTCTTGAAAAGGGCAAGAAGGTTGTCAAGCGGGGCAAGGACGAAGGCGCAGGCGAAGCCGCCACCGGAGAGGCATAAAAGGGTCAAAACCGGTTATACATCCTCCGGGTAGATTCGAGGGGACCCTCGAATCTACCCGGGTTTGTCATGCCTTCATTAGATACACGACTCTGTATCACACCACCATCTTAAACTCGTTCGCTCATGTTCAAAACACGTGCTTACTATTGTAAGGGCGACCGGCGGGTCGCCCTACAAAGCACGCGTACTATACATAGCCAACTCGTTTTCTGCGTATGACCCCGACTCTACTGCGAGAAGGTCCATATCGAATCTACATGTACTCCTACGACTGCCAAGAACCTCGCCATGTGCATGTCGACCGAGAAAACAAGAGTGCCAAGTTTTGGCTAGACCCTGCTGTAGTCCTGGTCGAAAATTATGGCTATAGTCGGGCAGAGATACGACAGATAGAACGTATACTGCAAAAACAGGTGGTCGCCCTGAGGGAGAAATGGGATGAATTCTGTGGTGGTCAATATAGCGATTCCCAAGATAATCGGGGTGGAAATAACTGAGGATACGTTGAAGCTGAACCTGGAAGATGGGCGTGCAATTTCTGTACCGCTAAGCTGGTATCCCCGGTTGGCGTATGCGACGGAGAAAGAACGTCAAAACTATCAAATTGCCGGTGCAGGGTACGGGGTCCACTGGCCGGATTTGGATGAAGACATTGGGGTACAAGGACTGCTGGCGGGGAAACGTTCGAATGAAAGTCCGGAATCACTAAAACGCTGGCTGGCATCGCGGCGCCATTTGGAGTGACGCGGTTAATACAGAACCGAAACTGCACTGTAGGGCGACGTTAACGTCGCCCTACAGCATTTTTATCTTATCAGTTGTGGACAGCCAACCGCTTTACATCCCGGTGACTTCCCGGATTGCCAGCGGCAGGTAGCCCACCAGGTCTCCGGCGACCACGCCGGCAGTGCCCAGATTCTCCGCGGCCAGCTCGCCGCACAGGCCGTGCAGATAGCCCCCGGCGACCGCGGCCTCGAACGGCTCCAGCCCCTGGGCCAGCAAGCCCACAATGGCTCCGGCCAGCACATCCCCGGAGCCGCCTTTTGCCAGGGCAGGATTGGCAAACGGCAGGACCATACAGCGGCCATCCGGGGCGGCAATGACGGTGTGCGCACCCTTGAGCAGGACAATCTGCTTCCACTGTACGGCCATCTCCTGGGCCAGCTCCAGCCGGTTGGCCTGCACCCGGCCGGTCGATGAGCCGGTCAGGCGGGCCATTTCGCCGGGGTGGGGGGTCAGAATGGAACCGGGCGGCAACAGCGAAGGCCAGTCCGGCTGTTGGGACAGGATGTTGAGCGCGTCGGCGTCGACGACCAGCGGGGGAAGCGCGTCGGCCTGGGCCAGCAGGTCGAGCAGAAAAGCGGCAGTACTGCCGGCCTGTCCCAGCCCCGGCCCCACCAGCAGGGCGTCGGCCTTGCCGGCCTGGGCCACAACCAGCGGGACGGCCTCCGGAGTCAATGCGCCGTCGTCATCGGGGAGCGGCAGGTAGGTGGCTTCCAGCACCCGCGCCGCCAGGGCAGTTTGAATGCTTTTTGGAGGCGCCAGTGTGACCAGCCCGGCCCCACTCCGACCGGCGGCCAGGGCGGCCAGTCCCGCGGCGCCGATGTAGCAGCGCGAACCGGCCACAATCAGGGCGGTGCCAAATGTTCCCTTGTGGGCCGCGGGCGGCCGGTCGGGCAACAGCCGGGCCACCTTGAAGGCGGTGGCCATTTCCAGCCGGACATCGTCCGGGAAGTGCTCTGGACGGATGCCGATATCGCCCACCACCAATTGGCCGACCACTGCCGCGCCGGGCATCAGCACCTGGCCTCGCTTGACCGCGGCCAGGGTGACGGTCAGGTCCGCGGGCAGGGTATGCGGGTCTACTTCGCCGGTATTGCAGTTCAGGCCGGAGGGGGTGTCAACCGCCACCACCACCGGGCCAATTTCTTCTTCCAGGGTGGGGAGGGTGGGGTCTATCAGGGCACTTTCGCGGCGGGCACGGTGCAGGTTTACGGCGTCCCGCACCCGGTCCAGCAGGTCAGCCAGGGTCCCTTCTATGGGCCGGGACACCCCTGTGCCCAGCAGGGCGTCGATAATAATGCCGGTGTTGCCCAGCAGATGGTTCAGCCGGGCCTCACTGGTCGGCTCGGCGCTGAGAATGCGTTCCACGGGAACCGTGTCGAGCAAGGCCCAGTTCTTGTCGTTTTCCAGCCGGCGCTTCCACACGTATACAGAGACAATCGCGCCCATTTCGGCCAGGTAGCGGGCCGCGACCAGGCCGTCACCGCCGTTATTGCCGGGACCAACCAGCACCAGCACCCGCACGCCCGACAGGTCGAACTGGGCCTCAATCGTCTTGGCGACGGCGTGCCCGGCGCTTTCCATCATCTGGTCATACGTCAGGCCGGAGTCGTTTGCCGCTCGCTCTGCGGCCTGCATCTGGGCAGTGGTGACAATATACACGGTCAACCTCCTGACACGGTTTCAACGGGAACACAGTAAAAGGTGGTCAATCCTCCTGCCGCAGGGCATAGGCCAGGATGACCCCCATTGCCGCGCCAAACAGCACCCCGGACACGGTATACCAGAACAGGTCGCTCCCGGAATAGCCCACCGGAACCGGTATGACGGTGACAGCTTCCGGGGCCGGTTCCGGTTCAACCGCAGGGGGCAGGTCGGCGGGTTCGGCAGGGGTGGCGGGCGGCTCCGGTTCTGCCGCGGGAGCACGTCGCCGGTTCAGGTAGTCGGCGGCATACTGGGCGGCCCGGCGAGTGAGATAGCGCTGGAGAAGCGGTCTGGCAACATGAAATGCAGTCTGGTATGCAGGCATAGCAAGCTCCTCCTCAACCGGACATCAGCCGGTGATTCGTCGTTTGAGCCAGGAAAGCAGGGTAAAAACTACGGCAAAGGCCGCGCCGAAGACTACGGCCGCGGATGGGCCAAAGACGGCCTTTACTTCCCCGTCCACCCGTCCGGCGACCAGCAGGAAAACCCCGCTGTTACTGCCGGTATGGACATTCCGGGCCACCAGCAGGCCGCTTCCGCTCTGGTCCATCTGCACGTCGCCGCGGGTCAAAATGGCCTTGGCCCCGCTTTGTTCCAGATGGACCGGGCCTTCGGCCAGCACTGCCCCGACCGAGGAGGCAGACAGGTTGGCGGAGTTTGTTTCCGCGTAGACCAGCCCGCCCTGGGTCAGGGAGAGCCGGTCGGTTTTGGCCTGGAAAACGCCCCCCTGCCGGACCGATACACTGCCGCCTTCCACGGTTTGCGCGCCGGCCTGGCGCAGTTCAACCGTTTCCCCGCGGACTTGCTGGACTCCGGCCAGGGAAATCTGCACCTGCCCGGCCTGTACTTCGCCGACGTCGCCGCGCTGAACGGTGACCGTATCTGCCTGAAGGTGCTCGATATTTTTGCCTGATACCCGGATATCACCATCGTGTTCGCCTGCCATAGGCGCCTCCTATAAAAAGGATGAGGGATGAAGGATGAAGGCGGAAAGATGAGGGAAGAGGGGATATTGCGATATTGCGGTATTGCGATATTGCGGTATTGCGATAGGGTGATGGCGTGTCTCTTGCTTCCCGCATCCCCTATCTTACATCCCACATCCCATATCCCACATCCCGTTTTTTTATTCCAGTATCCAGCGGTCGATGACCCGCTCGTAAGAGAGCAGTTCGGACGGGTCGAACCAGAGGGCAATTTCGGCCTCGCCGTTTTCCGGGCTGTCGGAGCCGTGCACCAGGTTGCGCCCGACCATCATGCCGAAGTCGCCGCGGATGGAGCCGGCTTCGGCCTCCACCGGTTTGGTTGCGCCGATAGTCTTCCGGGCGGCCTGGACGGCCTGCGGCCCTTCAAGGGCCATCACTACCACTGGCGAAGCGGTGATGTATTCAATCAGCGGCTCAAAGAATGGCTTGCCTTCGTGGACGGCGTAATGTTTACGGGCCAGTTCCTCGGACACCTGAAGCATTTTCATACCGATAATTTTCAGGCCGCGCTGTTCAAAACGGGTGATGATAGGGCCGATAAGGCCGCGTTCTACGGCGTCGGGTTTGATAATGATGAGCGTTCGTTCCACGAGTTATCTCCTGTTGCCTGTTGTTCTGGTATCGGTTGGTTTTGTGGCATAAAAACGGGAGACCGGTGGCCCCCTGCGGTAGCATATCACAACTGGTGATGGGTGACAAATTTTTGCAAAGAAAAAGGCCGGAAGTTTCCGGCCTTGGTTTCCTGGAGAAAAACTTACAGCTTTGCCAGCGCCTGCCTGTAGGCTTCGAGGGCGCTTTTCAGCCGGCCATCCTTCATCATCGCGTCGCCCATTATCTGGAACAGGGTGGCATTATCGGGGTAGACGGTGCTCATTTCCTGCAGGTCCTGGATAACCTCATCCAGGTGCGCGCCGCTGGACACCAGGCTCTCGTACAGGCGCAGGGCCTCGTCAACGTTGGCATCTTCGCGGGCCAGCCGGGCCAGGCGCAGTCGTTCTGACACATCTTCGGGAATGGGCGGGGCCTCCGGTTCTTCTTTTGCCGGCTCTGCCGGCGGGCGGTAGGCTACCTGGGCCAGCGGTTCAGCGACCGGCTTTTCCGCGACCACCGGCTGGGCCAGTTCGGCCTGGTCCACATCTCCCTTGCGCAGTTTCTTGAGCCAGTCCGGCATTTCCGCGGGAGCGGCTGTTGGCGACTCCTCTACGGCGACAGGTTCCGGGGTAATTTCAGGCCCGGCTTCCTCTTCCAGACCGGCCTCAACTGCCTCTTCCACCGCCTCAACGGGTTCTTCTTCTCCAATCAGCCGGTCTATGGTCAGGTCCGGCACCACCTCTTCGGGCGCTTCCTGAAGCCAGTCGGGGAGTTCCTCCACCGCTTCTTCGGCTTCCGCTTCGACCAGCAGGTCTTCGGGAGCGGCTTCAGAAGGTTCAAATATCTCCTCTTCTTCCGCCGCCTGTATCTCTTCCAACCATTCCGGTAGCTGTTCGGCTTCGGGGACAGCGGTCTCCTCTTCAAAAACAGGCTCTTTAGCCTCTTCTTCGACCTCCGCCAGCCAGTCGGGCAGTTCCTCTTCCACTACCGGCGCTTCCGCAGACTCTACCCCGGCCACCGCCTCCTCGGCCTCTTCTTCGACCTCCGCCAGCCAGTCGGGCAGTTCCTCTTCCACTACCGGCGCTTCCGCAGACTCTACCCCGGCCACCGCC
>RFJV01000169.1 GCA_003694775.1 Chloroflexota bacterium
CACCGTGCGGCACTGGCGGCGAGCATTCAAGGAAAAGGGGATGGCTATCTTCCCGGAAGAGGTCTTCACCCCGCCAGTCCTGACCACCAAAGAGAAAGCCTCCCCTGAACCTGAGCAGAGTTCTCCGTCCCCTACACCTGACAAAAAGACTGCCCCCAAACTGCCCCTGCCCCTGCGCAAGAAAATCGGGCTGAAGCCGACAGACACCATGGCAGAAGCCGGTCGCAAGGTGATTGGCTTCCACCTGGCCCGGATGCTCTCCCGTGAAGAAGAAACCCGGCTGGGCGAGGATATTGAGGCTCTGCACGACATGCGGGTGGCGGTGCGGCGGATGCGGGCCGCGCTTGGTATTTTCCAGTCCGCGTACACGGGCAAAACGGTCAAGGCTCTGCGCAAGGGGCTGAAGTCTATCACCAAAGCGTTAGGGCCGGCCCGCGATATGGATGTCTTCATTGAAAAACTGCAAGCCTACCGCGCCACCCTCCCCGAAGCGGAGCAGGCCGGCCTGACCCCCTTGCTGGAAAACTGGCAGGCCCAGCGAGAAACGGCCCGGAAAGCAATGGTCGATTTTCTGGACAGCGGCAAATACGCCCAGGTCAAGAAGACCCTGCTCAACTTTGTCAAATCCAAAGGTGAGGGCGATATCCCGGTCCAGAAAGACCGGCCCACACCGCACCAACTGCGCCACCTGGTTCCCCAGCTTATCTACGCCCGCTACGCCGAGGTTTACGCCTACGATGTCGTCCTGGACAGCGCCTCGCTGGAAACCCTGCACGACCTGCGGCTGGCGCTGAAGGCATTCCGGTATACCCTGGAATTTTTCCGGGAACTGCTCGGCCCGGAGGTCAAGGCTGTGCTGGCAGAAATCAAGCACCTGCAAGACCACCTGGGCGACCTGAACGATGCCGATGTGGCAATTGGTATTCTGCAACAGCAGTTAGCCGAGTGGGAAAACTACCAGACCGGCCTGCCGCTCGCGGAGCGGCAAAGCCCCACCGCGCTGATTAATTTCCTGACCCACAAAACCGAGGAGCGACACCGGCTCATCGTCTCTTTTCCGGAGGCGTGGGCGCGGTTCAACACTCCGGAATTCCGGCAGAATCTGGCTTTGGCCGTGGCGGCAATCTAGATACAAGGTAGCACGGTAGCAGGGAGCAAGGTAGCAGGGGAGCAGGGTGGCAGGGTAGTAAGGTATCTGTAGGGGCAACCGGCTGGTCGCCCGGCAAGAAGCTGTCCTCACCTCTCTCTTCTCCCGTCCGGCGGGAGAGGAGAGAGAGTAGGGTGAGTAAGGGGCAAAGAAAAGGACCGGCTTCTCAGCCGGTCCTTGTTTCTCACAATCGGGTCGGTATCAGGCAGGACGGTTGTTATCCCTCGCGGGCCAGCGTACCGCTGATGACCGCGTCCAGTTCCTCTTTGGGCACCCGGCTGACTTTGGTGGTGCGTTTCCGGGAGCGGGAGAGACTGCCGCCAAACTGCTGTTGGAAGGCGGCAAATGCAACCGCCATAGCGGTCGGCATAGGTTCCTCCGAGGTGGCGGATTCTTCAGCGGGCGCTTCTTCCCGGCCCTGGTTGCGGGACCTGCCGGCTTTCTGCTCTTTGGGGGCTTCCGGCTCAGGCGGCGGGGGAAGCATTTCCTTGATAGAGAGGTCCACCTGCCGCTTTTTGCGGTTGATTTTCAGCACCTTTACCGGAACCCGCTGGCCAATGGTCAGGGCTTCTTCGGGGTGGTTGATGTATTCGTGGGTAATCTGGGAGATGTGGACCAACCCCTCGCGGTCGCTGTCGATATCGATAAATGCGCCGTAGGGTTCCAGGCGAGTGACCACGCCCTCAAATTCATCCCCTTCCTTGATGTCCTTAAAGCGGCGGGAGATGGGTTTTTTCATGGTCAGGCTGATGCGTCCCCGCTTGACATCCACCCGCTTGACCCACACATCCACCTTGTCCCCTTCGGAGACTACGTCGGTGACTTTTTCCACTTTGCGCCGGGACAGCTCGGAAATGTGGACCAGCCCATCCTGCGGCAGACCGATGTCTACGAAGGCGCCAAAGTCCACAATGTTTTTGACCGTGGCGGTCAGCTTGTCACCCGGCTTAAGGGTACGGATGGAAAATTCCTCTTCACCTGAGGCTTCTGCGGTTGGCGCGTCAGCTTCCTGAGCAGGCGCGGCGACGGTTTCTGCGACGTCAGGGGTGTCAGGTGCGGTTTCGGCGGTGTTTTCAATTTCAGCGGTGGGGGTTTCTACAGCAAGTTCTTGCTCACTCATCATATTTTCTCCTAGCCAGCGCCATTACGCTACCGTGTAGCCAGCCCGTTCGGTTGAGTAGAGGCCAAAATGAGCGCGGATTTTTTGTTCTTCTTATAACAAGGTGCGATTATACCATGCCCTCGCGGGGACAGGCAAATGTGCGGGGGCAGGCTGGCATCCCTATGCCAGCAGATGACGCATAGGGATGCGTCATCTGCGGTATTTTTGGATAGGTTTAAAGGGCGAACACGGGGGTGCACTGACCGTGGTCACTTACCTGCCAATCCGGCTACCAGGGCGTCGTGCAGGGATGGCGTAGCCGCGGCCACCAGGCGGTATCCCTGGGTCAGGGTGTCAATATCCGGCAGGGGTTGTCCATCCGCCGCGGTGACCCGCCCGCCCGTTTCGGTAATCAGCAGGGCGGAGGCCAGAAAATTTTCCGGAGTCAGGTTGCCGGTCAGGTCGATGTGCGCGCCCAGGGTGCCGCCGGCCACCATCGCCAGGACCACCGCCGCGGCGGCAAAGGAGCGCACTCCCAGCGCCCTGGACAGCACCGCCATGAGCGCCGGCGGGGCCACCGACCGGTTGGTGTCGAAGCTGATGATGGCCTGCTCCAGAGCCACCGGTGGGGCCGGAGGAATGGGACGACCATCCAGGAACGCCCCGCCCCCTCGACGGGCCGTCCACGTTTGGCCGGTAAAGAGCTGTCCCACCAGGGCATACTCCACCGTACGGATGTTGACCGGCTGGCCGGCCGGTATCAGGGCCATCGCCGTGCCGGATGGGGATATCCGGCGGGCAAAATTCTCCGACCCGTCCACCGGGTCCAGCACCATGACGAATTCCGGTGCCCCGCGGCCGTACTCCCGCGGCGTCCCCTCTTCCGAGAGGAGCCGCACCGGCCAGGGAAATTCCTCCGCCAGATAGCGGGAGACCACTTCGTCCGCGGCCAGGTCGAACCACTTGACCGGGTCACCCTTGGCGTTGCGCCCCAACCGCCCGGCAGGTCTATCGGGCGGCTGGGACAGCACTGCTTCCCGGATACGGCTGAACAGCGTTTGCAGATGGTGCAGGACGAGGTCGTGGTTGGTAGTCATTGTCTTATCCTGACAAAATAGTCCCCGTAGGGCGACATTAATGTCGCCCTACGGGTTTCCGGGCTACGGGTATACCTGGAAAGGCTCGTAAACGGCTCCGTCCCCGCGGACACCCACGGCCCAGGACTGATTCGGCCCCATTTCCACCTCGCCGTTGGCCGCACCGCCGGGAATGCTGACCGTAAAGGTGTACTTGCCGGGCGGCAGGTCAATCGGCACGGGATTATCGGGATTGGCGGTGGTGGGGATTTTGTATTCCTTGTTGTTGATGGTAAAGGTCAGCTCCTGGTTGAACTCGTTGAACACGTACAGCCGGGACTGTCCGGCGTTGGGAGCCAGGGAATTCTGCGGAGCCGGTGCAGGAGTGGGAGTCGGTGGTGGGGCTGATTCTGTGGGCTGGCCCGCCGGCCCACCGACTGCGGCCGCGGCCTGCGGGTCAAGCTGGTAGCCGTTGAGAATTTCGCTCCAGGTGGGCTGAAGCTGGTCGTAGTCCAGCGAGGCGAAGTAGATAATAAAGACCACCCCGCTGTGCTGTTCGTAGAACAGGTCCGCATCGCCGGAGCCTTTGTCAAAGGTAATCGCCAGGTAGTAGTACCCTTTATCGTCCAGGGCGTCCTTTTCGCCGATAACTTCGTAGTCATCGGCGAAGGAGTCGATGATGATGTCCCTGGTGTCTCCCACCAGATTCAGCAGTTCCTCGTTGCTCAGCTCGCGGCCAATGTTGACAAACACCACCCCGACCCGCGACCGCTGGTCGCCAAAGGCTACGCTGAAATCATCCTCGCTGGTTTTCTGCCATCCCTGCGGCACAGGAATGGAAAACGCTCCGGACGGGTGGGTATACGGCTCCGCCTGGAAAGGTAGCGGTTCCGGCGTGGGCTGGTCGCCTTTGTCTTCTGCCGGAGGGGCTTTGGTGGGTGCAATGGCCAGGGTATCGCCGGCAACCGCGGTGGGTGTGGCCGCCGGGGCCGGCTCCGGTGTGGGAGTAGGGGTAGGGG
>RFJV01000170.1 GCA_003694775.1 Chloroflexota bacterium
ATGAACGGCGAGGCGGTCCGCTCCTGCCTGATACCGATGCGCCGGGCCGACAACGCCCATATTCTGACCATCGAAGGGCTGGCCGACCCCCAGACAGGCGAACTGCACCCCATCCAGCGGGCCTACATCGAACAGGGGGCCACCCAATGCGGCTTCTGCACGCCCGGCTTCATCATGGCGACCAAAGCCCTGCTCGACAAGAATCCCAACCCCACCCTGGAAGACATTTACCAGGCCCATCGCTTCAACATCTGCCGCTGTACCGGGCACAATGCCATCATCCGGGCCATTCAGCAGGCCGCGGGACAGCCGGTGCCCCCGCTTCCGGCGGTCAAACAGCCGCTCAAAGCCATCAGCCGGCCCCTGCCCCGCCCCGACGCGGTCAAAAAAGTGACCGGCAAAGGCATTTATGCGGACGACCTGTACATGGAGGGAATGCTGTACGCCCGCGCCCTGCGCAGTGAATATCCCCACGCCCGGCTGAAAAAAGTGGATGTAAGCAAGGCCAGGGCCTTGCCCGGCGTGGTCGCCGTGCTGACCGCGGACGACATCCCCGGTCGCAAGGACTGCGGGGTTCACGAGGTGGACTGGCCCGTTCTCTGCTACGACAAGGTCCGCTACGTGGGCGATGCCATTGCTCTGGTGGCCGCCGAAAGCAAGGAGATTGCCGAAGAAGCCCTCAAGCTGATTGAGGTAGAATACGAGCCTCTGCCGGTGGTCACCGGGCCGCTGGAAGCCCTGGCCGAAGACGCACCCAAAGTGCACGAGCAGGGCAACCTGCTGGAACATTACCACCTGGAGCAGGGCGACCTGGAGGCCGGTTTTGCCGAAGCCGACGTGATTGTGGAGGAAGAATACCGCACCCAGACCGTAGAGCACGGCTTCATCGAGCCGGAAGCCGGCCTGGCCGTTCCCGAAGCCGACGGGCGTATTACCGTGTACTGCGGCGGGCAGATTCCCTTCAGCGACCGGGCGCAGATTGCCGCCACGCTCAACGTGCCGGAGGAGCAAATCCGGGTGGTCAACACTCTGATTGGCGGCGCGTTCGGCGGCAAGGAGGATGTGACCGTCCAGATTCACATCGCCTTGTTGGCCCAGGTAACGCGGCGCCCGGTGAAAATGGTCTTCAGCCGGAAAGAGTCTCTGCTGGTGCACCCCAAACGACACGCCACCGTCATCCGTATGAAAACCGGAGCCAAAAAGGACGGCACGCTGGTGGCTCACCGGGCCATCATCTACGGCGACGCCGGCGCCTACGCCAGCCTCAGCGGGCACGTGATGCTCCGGACGACCACCCACGCCGCGGGGCCGTACGAAGTGCCCAACGTGGTGGTCGACACCTACGCGATGTATACCAACAACGTTCCGGCAGGCGCGTTCCGGGGATTTGGCGTGACCCAGAGCACGTTCGCCATGGAAAGCCAGATGGACATCCTGGCCGAAAAGCTGGGGCTGTCGCCAATAGAAATTCGCCGCCGGAACATTCTGGCCGTGGGCAAAAAGACCCTGGCCGGGCAGGTCCTGACCGAAAGCTGTGGCCTGCCGCAAACCCTGGAGCTGGTGGCCGCGGAAATGGAAAAACACCCCTTCAAACCGGTCGAAGGGAGCAAGCGCCGGGCCTGGGGTGTGGCCTGTGCCTACAAGAACGTGGGATACGGAAGCGGGGCGTACGATGCCGCCGGCGCGGAAGTGGAGGTCTTTGCCGATGGCCGGGCCGCGGTGCGGGCCGGCGCGGCAGAAATCGGGCAGGGGCTGGTGGCCGTACTGGCCCAGACCGTTTCCGAGGAGCTGGGCATCCCCTACGAGAAGGTTGACGTGCTGGTCGCCGATACCGACCTGACCCCCGATGGCGACGCCACCACTGCCTCGCGGCAAACTTACGTAACCGGCAACGCGGCCCGCTACGCCAGCCGCGAAGTGCGGGCTATGCTCAGCCAGACCGCGGCAGAACTGCTCGACGCGCCGCCAGAGTCGCTGGTCTTTGCCGAGGGGCAGGTTCGCAGTAACGGGCGTGCCCTGCCGCTGGAAGAGGTGGTCAAGGCGGCCCGCCGCGAAGGCCGGATACCCAAAATCACCTACCAGTATGTCGCCCCCCCCACCGAAAAGTACCAGCACTTTGCCTTTGGCTTTGGCACCCAGGCCGCGCTGGTGGAGGTCGATATAAACACCGGCGAAACCAAAGTGCTCAAGGTGATTGCCGCCAACGACGTAGGCCGGGTGATTAACCCGCTGGCTCTGCAGGGACAGGTTGAAGGGGCCATTTCGATGGGGCTGGGGATGGCCCTGCAGGAAAATTTTGTGATGGAAAACGGCTATGTCAAAACCGACACCCTGCACAAGATTCACCTGCCCACCATCGACCAGACGCCGGAGGTGATTTCCTTCTTTGTGGAGGAAGAGACCAAAGACGGCCCGTATGGGGCCAAAGGCGTGGGCGAACTGGCTTCCATTCCCACCACGCCGGCGATTATCAACGGTATCTATCACTCGGTCGGCGTGCGGTGCTTCCGCCTGCCGGCCCACAAAAAATGGCTGAAAGCCCAGTTGGAGGAAAAACATGAGCAAAGATAGAGTAGCCCTGTACTTGCAGGACGCGCACGACATCCGCGAAGGGATGAAGCTGGCCCAGTATGCCGAAAAACACGGCTTTGAAGCCGTCTGGCAGGCAGAAAGCCGGCTGGTGCGCGATGCCATTGTTCCGATGGCCGCGTATGCGGCGGTGACGGAGCGCATCAAGGTTGGCTCCGGAGTTATCAACAACTGGACCCGCAACATCGGTCTGCTGGCGGCCACCTTCCTCACCCTGGACGACCTGGCCCCGGACCGCATCATCTGCGGTATTGGCGCCTGGTGGGACCCGCTGGCGGCCAATGTGGGCATCGAACGGAAAAAGCCGCTGAAGGCCATGCGCGAGACCATCGAGGTGATGCGCCGGTTGCTGAATATGGAAACCGTCACCTACGAGGGCGAATTCCACAAGGTGCGGGGCATCAAGCTGGACGTGGTCCACGGACGGCAGGAGCCGCGCAATGTGCCCCTGATGATTGGTTCCACCGGCCCCAAGATGACCGAACTGGCCGGCGAAATAGCCGACGGCGTGGTGATGAACTACTGCGTGCCCCCGGAATACAACCTGGGCTATATGGAAGCTATCAAACGCGGGGCCGAAAAAGCCGGACGCAGTATCGATGAAATCGACCGGCCCCAACTCATTGTCTGCTCGGTAGACACCAACAAGGCCAAGGCCCTCGACGGGGCGCGCTGGCTGTTGACCCAGTACATTGCCCAACAGCCGCACATCACCAAGGCCAGCAACACGCCGGAAGAGACGGTCAAAAAGATACAGTCCATCCTGGGCTGGCCGGCCACCAAGGAACAAATCAAAGAGGCCATGAAGTACGTCCCCGACGAACTGGTGATGCGCATCACGGCCAGCGGCACGCCCGAAGAGGTCAAGGCCAAGGTGCGGGAATACGTAGCCAACGGGGCCACCTGCCCCATCCTGTACCCGCTGGGCGACCCGTACCTGATGATAGAAGTCTTTTCCGACGGCTACAGCGAGTAAGCGGCGGCCCGACAGGTAGGGCAACTGCTCGCAGTTGCCCTACAAAAACCCTGTTCCCGGTAGGGGGCCGTGGCCTTTATTTGTGGACGGCCGGTCACCAAACCTGAGCAGTTACATTCTGCTCACCAGCACCGCCCGCGACGTTAGTTATTCGTGAATTCGTGTTTTATTCGTGGACGGCTGAGTAGAGACAAACGCCGTTGCCAAAACAGGCAGAGTTTCCTGCCTGCACAAGGGGGGAGAAGAGTGGGATATGCTGGTTATCCTGGATAGTTATCCGCGTCCAAAGCCGAATGTGCCGCAGTTCCGGCGGCCTCTCCCGCCCGCCGGTATGCCGGATAGCCTGTCTCTTCGTCCCTTCCTCCCCTGCCAATCCGCCCCTTTTACACCCCAAAAATTTCCGAGGTAGCCTATGCAAGCCAGAGGACTGTTCAGAAACGTGGGATTTGACCGTTTGCTCGACCTCCTCCTGCCGGTTCTGGCGGTCATCGGCGCCCTGCTCATCGGCGCGGTGATACTGCTGGCCCTGGAGGCCAATCCGGTGGAAGCCTACACGGCCATGTTTGCCGGCGCGTTTGCCACCAAGAACGGCCTGGCCGACACGCTGGTCAAGGCGACCCCGCTGTTGCTGGTCGGGCTGGGGATTGTGATTGCCTTCCGGGCCAACGTTATCAACATCGGCGCAGAGGGACAGCTCATTGTGGGGGCCTTGCTGACCACAGCTCTGGGGCTGTACCTGGGCGAGAAACTGCCGGGCTGGCTGGTCATCATTATCTGCCTGCTTGGGGGGACGCTGATGGGCGGCATCTGGGGTGCAGTGCCGGGTTATCTCAAAGCCCGGCTGGGGGTCAACGAGATTCTCAGCACCATTATGATGAACCAGATTGCCATCCAGATTGGCTACTACCTCCTGCGCGGCCCGATGATTGACCCGGCAGAAATTGAGGCCGGAACTAACATTCCCCACTCGGCCCGCCTGCCCCGTGCGGTTGACCTGCCCCGCTTCACCGATGTTGCCAAGTGGTTGGGCTTCACCCAAACATCCAAGGAGCTGGAGCTGACCGGTTTCGGCAAGGAGATTTACGGCCTGCTGGTGGAACCGACCCGCCTCCATACCGGCCTGCTGATTGCCCTGGTGATGGCGGTGCTGGTGTACATTTTTCTCTGGCGAACCACCATTGGCTACCGGATACGGGCCGTTGGTCTGAACCCCCATGCGGCCCGGTATGCCGGGATTAGTGTGGAGCGCTATATGGTGCTGTCGATGGGGTTGAGCGGCGCGTTTGCCGGGCTGGCCGGCGCGGTGGAGATTGTCGGCCTGCACCACCGGATGTTCGAGCCGCTGGCCGTTTCTGCCGGGTACGGATTTTCCGGCATTGTGGCCGCGCTGTTTGGACAGCTCCACCCGCTGGGGACAATTCCGGCCTCGGTTCTGTTTGGCGGTCTGCTGGTCGGCGGCGACAAGATGCAGAGGGCCGTCCAGATTCCGCAGGTGATGGTCACCGCGGTGCTGGGGCTGGTGGTGCTGTTTGTGGTCAGCAGTGAAATCTGGTCGCGGCGACGGGCCAGCCGCCGCGTGTCGGTTGAAGCAGAATCCGAACTGAAACCCGCCACGGAGGCCGCAGGATGAACGAAGGATTAACGGTTCTGGCAATTCTGGTTGGTATTGCCCACTCCGGTATCCGGCTGGCGACTCCTTACCTGTACGCCGCCATCGGAGAAACGTTTGCCCAGCGGTCGGGGGTCCTCAACCTGGGTGTCGAAGGTATTATGCTGATGGGCGCGTACAGCGGTTTTTACGTGGTCTTCAAAACCGGCAACCTGGTGCTGGGTCTGCTGACCGCGGCGCTGGTGGGCCTGGTCCTGGGGTTGGTGATGGCCTTTGTCAGTGTAACCCTGCAGGCCCAGCAGGGTATCAGCGGCATCGGGCTGTATATGTTTGGCCTCGGCGCGTCGAGCCTGCTGTTCAAAACTACCCTGGGCACGGTGGAGGGGGTGCAGGGCTTCCCGGAAATCCGGATGTGCCTGTCGAGCCTGGGGTTCAGCTCCAGCTTCTGTCTGGCCGACATCCCGGTGTTTGGCGAAATCTTTTTAGGGCACAGCATCCTGGTTTACGGCGCCTTTGCCCTGGTGCCGGTTTCGTGGTGGATTATCAACAAGACCACCTGGGGGCTGAAAATCCGGGCCGTGGGACAGAATCCGCAGGCCGCGGATACCCTGGGGGTGAGTGTCGCCAAAGTGCGCTATGCCACGGTGATGATTGGGGGGATGCTGGCCGGGGTGGCCGGCGCGTCGCTGTCGATTTCTCTGCTGAACATTTTCCAGGAAGGGATGACCAACGGGCAGGGATTTATTGCCGTGGCTCTGGTCTACTTTGGAAGCTGGACGCCGGTCGGGGTGCTGGTGGGGGCAATGCTGTTCAGCCTGGTCAATGCTATGCAGTTGTGGGTGCAGGTGCTGGGGCTGAACCTGCCCTCCGACGTCGCGGTGATGCTTCCTTACCTGCTGACCATCATCGCCCTGGCCTTCCCCTTCAAGCGAGCACTCCAGCCCGCCGCCCTGACCAAGCCGTTCGAGCGGGGAGAAAACTGAGGCGATTCAATGACTCAATTATCAATGAGCCAATGAGCCAATGGAGCCAATGGGTCAATTTTCAATGAGCCAATGAGCCAATGGGCCAATTTTCAATGAGCCAATGAGCCAATGAGCCAATGAGCCAATGAGCCAATGGGCCAATTGAGAATTCAAAATTCAAAATTCAAAATTGAACATCAAAGAGGAGTGAACCATGAAGCAAAAATTTGTCTGGCTAACCGTATTACTTGTTGTTCTGGGAATGCTGGCGGCTTGCGGTGGTGCGGCAACACCTGCACCGGAACAGCCGGCCCAGCAGAAGGAAGCCGCGCCCGCCGAAGAGGCCGCGCCGGCGGAGGAGGCCGCTCCCACCGAAGAGGCGATGCCCGCGGAAGAAGCCGCGCCGGCAGAGAACCCGCTGGGTATCGAACCGGTGAAGGTGGCTATCGTTATGCCCAGCACCATCTCCGACCTGGCCTGGAGCCAGGCCATCTACGATGCTCTGAAGCGCATCCAGACGGATGCCGGCGGGGAGAGCGTGGTTGAAATTGCCTACACCGAAAACATGTTCAACGTCACCGACGCGGCCGCGGCCCTGCGGGACTACGCCGAAAACGGCTACGACCTGGTGATTGCCCACGGCACCCAGTACGGCACGTCGCTGTTTGAAATTGCCCCGGATTTCCCGGAGACCAGCTTTGCCTGGGGTACTGCGGTTGATACCGGCCAGGAGCAAGGGCTGAACAACATCTTTGCCTACGAGGCCCGCGCTGAGCAAGGTGGCTTTGTCAACGGCGTGCTGGCCGCGGCCCTGACCAAATCGAACGTTATCGGGGTGGTGGGACCGGTTGAGGCCGGCGACGCCAAGCTCTACATCGACGGGTTTGTGGCCGGGGCCAAAGCCGCCAAACCGGATGTTACGGTCAACGTCTCCTACACCGGCTCCTTTGGCGATACCGCCCTGGCCGCGGAAGCCGCCAACACCCACATCCAGGCCGGCGC
>RFJV01000171.1 GCA_003694775.1 Chloroflexota bacterium
CTGGTCACGGCGACGCCGTTTCCGGCTAACCTGGTTTACGTTCCTACCCCAACCCCGGCCAATACGGCTACGGCAGACTTGCTGGCACAGCTTGCCACGGCCCAGGCCCTGACCACCGGCACCCCGACCCCCCTCCCGACCAACGCGGTGACCGCCACGCCCACCGCTACGCCTACCGAAACGCCAACTCCGGCCCCGCCGCCACCGATTCAGTACGTTTTGATTACTTCGACCCCCACCCCCGATTCCGTTTTTGCCGCGGCCACCGCCTCGGCCCGGTTGACGGCCCAGGCCAGGGCGGTTGGCACACCAACACCCCTGCCGGCCAACTGGGTGACGCCGGTTGTGGTCACCGCCACGCCAACACCGCAGAACGCGGCCACGGCCCAGGCTATTGCCAGCCTGGCCACCGCTGTTGCCGTGACCACGGGCACGCCAACACCGACGCCGGGCAATCTGGTCACGGCCACACCTACGCCGGTTTACGAGATTATCCCGCTGACCGTGACGCCGGTCATTGCCGCGGCTACACCGCCGCCCCCGCCGGTTCCGCCGCAGTTGGTCGGCAAAATCCTGTTCCTGTCCGACCGGGAGAGCGGTATTGTCTCTCCGGGCGGGCAGACCACCGGTCTGACGGTGTATGTGTTCGACCCGCAGACCGGGGAGCTGGGGCGGCTGTCTAACCCCTGGCCCTACTCGCTGGCCGAAGAACGGGACCGCCTGTCGGCGGATAAGGTCCGGCGCACGTATGTCAAACAGCTTTTGTGGACAACCGTCCGCGACAATGCCGGTGACCTACAGCCGGTGGTGCGGTACACCATCCACGCCCTGGATACCCGCTACAATCAGGAAATCATCCTCTTTTCCCCCGGCGCGGGCGATGCCTGGGACCCCGTCTGGTCTCCCGACGGCGGGCGGGTGGCCTTTGTGTCCAACGAAAGCAAGGATGATGAAATCTGGGTGGTCAATGCCGATGGAACCAATCCCTTGCGCCTGACCGCCACCAACGAGGAATACAACGCCCGCGAAATCGGCAAGGATACGTTCATCCCCGAACAGAACGGACACCCGTCCTGGTCGCCGGATGGAACGCAGATTGTGTTCTGGTCTAACCGGACCGGCAACAAGCAGTTGTGGATAATGAACGCCGACGGCTCCGACCAGCGCTTGCTGATGGGCTGGGATAACTGGACTCCCTACAACGATTGGAACCCGGTCTGGGTGAAGTACCGGGACTGGTAGGTCAGCAGAATTCAGCAGAATTCAGGAGAATTTGATGGCAGAACTACGTCGATACAGGAATATTGTCCGCTGGTGGTGGCTGGTGCTTCTCAGCACCGTGATAGCCGCCGGGGCCAGCTACTACATCAGCGACCAGCAACCCCGCATCTATGCCTCTACCACTACCTTGATGGTGGGGCAGGCGATTGCCAAGGCCAACCCCTCGGACCAGGACCTGTACCTGGCCGACCAGTTAGCCAATGTGTACGCTCAGATGGCCGAACGGGAGCCGATTCTGCAGGCCACCATTGACGCCCTGGCCCTGGATGTAGAGTGGGACGTACTGGGCGGGCAGGTGTCGGCCTTCCATCCCAGCCAGTCCCAGTTTCTGTCGGTGACGGTGCAGGACACGTCGCCGGAGCGGGCCGCAGTCATTGCCGATGAGATTGCCCGGCAGTTGATTCTGCAGAGTCCCACTTCGCCCCAAAACAAGGCCCGGCAGGAGCGGGCCGGATTTGTCCAGGCTCAGCTGGACGATTTGGAGCGCCGCATTCAGGACGCCCAGGCCGAGGTGAAAAAGCTGGAAGCGGAGCTGGAAACCGCTTTCAGCGCCCGCCAGATTCGCGACCTGCAGAGCGACATCGCCAGCTGGCAGAGCCTGATAAACGAGTGGCAGAGAACCTACACCAATCTGCTCGACTTCCTTCAGGGCGGTGACAGCCCCAACTACCTGTCGGTGGTGGAGCCGGCGGTAGTGCCGGATACGCCCATCAGCCCGAACATCCCGCAGAATGTGATGCTGGCCGCGGCCACCGGATTCCTGCTGGCCCTGGGCGCCGCTTTTATGCTGGAATACATCGACAGCACCATCAAAACCAGCGATGACCTCAGCCCTTCGCTGGGGCTGACCCCCCTGGGCAGTATTGCCCGCATCAAGGGCAAGGGGTACGCCGACCGGCTGGTCACTCTGCACAATCCCTTTTCTGCCGCGTCTGAGGCGTACCGGGTTTTACGCAGTAACATCCAGTTTATGGCCGGCGAACAGCCACCCAAAACCATTATGCTGACCAGCACCACCCCGGAAGAAGGCAAGAGTCTGACCGCGGCCAATTTGAGCGTGGTAATGGCCCAGGCCGATTTCAAGACCATTCTGGTAGATGCCGACCTGCGCAAGCCGTCTATCCACAAAATTTTTGAAATTTCTAACAGCCAGGGCCTGAGTGATTTAATCAGCAACCCGGACATGGAGCCGGAGGCGGTTCTGCAGGACACTACGGTCAAAAATCTGCGGGTGCTGACCAGCGGTCCCTTGCCGCCCAATCCCGCCGAAAAACTCAGCTCCCAGCGGATGTCCCAACTGGTGCACCTGCTGGAGGAAACCGCCGACGTGGTCATCTTTGATACCACGCCGGTGATGGCCGTTACCGATGCCGCGGTGCTGGCAAACCGGGTGGATGGCGTTATCCTGGTTATCCGGTCGGGGCGGATTCCGCGGGCCACGTTGAAAAAAGCCGTGGCCCGGCTGAAGCAGATTCGGGCCAACATTCTGGGCGCGATTGTCAACCAGACCCCCGGCAAGGGCGATGGCTATGCCGAATACTTTACCCCCCTGGCCCAAATCCAGACCGAAACAGCCAAGCGTCCCTGGTGGAAGCCCTCGTTCCTGCGGTAGCTCTCCCAATGGGTCCGTATTGAAAAGATGTCTACCCTGCTCAACTATACCTACCGTTATCCGTTTCTCTTCCGGAATCTGTTCTGGACACTCCCCCTTTTGTTCCTGGCCGCCACCCGGCGCATTCATCACCTGGATTGGGTGGCCGCGGCGGTCCTGCTGGCCCTGGTTCCCTGGCTGACCCGCCGGACCGGGGTCAACGCCCGCCTGACCGGGCCGCTGTTGGCCTTGCTGTCTGCCGGGGTGCTGGGGTTGCTGGTCAGCTACAATTTTTACGTCAGCCTGCCGGCCTTTTTGACCCTGCTGGGCAGTACGGCGCTCTTTTTTGCCATTGTTTCCTCCGGCCTGCCGCCGCGGCTTCTGGCCGAAGGTACAGTGCTGGTGGTTGTATTGGTTGCTGTTCTGTACGCAGTGGCCTGGTTTGCCGGGGGTGGGTTGGAGGTAACCTCACTCAATGCCCTGGCCGGGGTGCTGGAAGTCGCCTTTCTGCCGGCCCTGGTGCTGACCGCC
>RFJV01000172.1 GCA_003694775.1 Chloroflexota bacterium
ACGTAGGAGGGGACGTTGGGGGGGAGGGTTCCGCCGGCCACAAAAAAATCGGCCTGGGCGCGGCGAGCGGCCTTTTGGGTTTTGAAAGAGCCGGACTGGTTGGTCATAAGGCTTTAAAACAGCTTGTCTTCAAAATACAGGCGGTACAGGTCACAGCGGCAGGTGTAAACGTCACCGCTTCCTTTTATCAGGCCGGCCTGCAGGAGCCGGAACAGGGCCTGCTCGTCGTTGCAACGCCGGTTGGCAATGATGCCTTTGAGGGCATTTCTCAAATCGCGGCGGTCGTGCAGAATCCAGTACTGGTGGCGCAGGTGGTCGGCAAAGGGGCCGGCCTCGGTGTGGGCCACGGCGCGCAGTTCGGCCCAGCTTGTGCCGGTGATGACCATGTGGTACAGGGCCAGCCGGGTCAGGTAGGGATGACCACCCAGCAGGTAGTTCATATCGGGCAGGTCCCGTTCGCCGACCGGGTTGCCGTGGCGGCGGTTGAGTTCGCGCACCTGGGCCTCGTCAAAATCGGCCAGGGTGAGGTGAAGCCCCACGTTGAAGGGGGACTGGTGGATGTCGTCAATCAGCAGGTACGGCTCGGTGGAGATGACCAGGACGATATTGAGCTTTTCCCAGATGGGCCGGGAGGCGCGGCGGTTGTGCCAGGAGCGGAGCAGGCCAAAGAAATCCTGGTAGAAATCAGTTTGCAGGAGGCTGTCGGCCTCATCCATAGCCAGCACAATGGGCGTGTCGAACTCCGGCAGGATGAATTTTTCTACCAGGCGGGTCAGTTTCTTGGTGGGACTGCGCGCTCCTTCCCAGGCCTCTTCCACCAGGCTGTCGTCCAGCTCCAGCTCATCGCAGAAGGTAACGGCCAGTTCGCGCAGGAAAAGGTCCAGCGAGGCAAGCTGTTCGCTTCCCAGGCTTTGCACGTCGAGGAAGACCACTTCGGCATTTTGCTGGCGGGCGTAATGCAGGCCGCGCATCAGCAGAGACGTTTTTCCCGTTTGCCGGGGGGCACGGATAGTTGTCGTTGTGCCCCAGCGGGTGATTTCATCCCGGAGCTGGGCGTCGGCGGGACGTTCGATGTAAAAGCGGTCGCGCAGTTTGACCGCGCCGCCGGGCGCAGACAGCTCCTTGAGGAAACGGGGGTCAAAGGCCGGCAGAGGCGGCGAGGTGGTTTCGCTCGGCGGGATAAGCCGCCCGTCTTCGGAGAGGATGCTGGTTTCATACGGCGCGCTGACCCTGGCCGAGGCCACCTGCTGGGGCAGGTAGCCGCTGATTGCCCTGAGGATGTCTTCAATCACCCGCGGGGTGTCTGCCGGCGAATGCCAGTCTACGTAGCGTACCGGTTCTGCCAGGGCGGGCAGAACGTAGGGCAAAAGTCCGTCGTAGTTCAGCCGGACGGGGATGATATGCGGCGCGCCGATGGCCTGCTGGTAGCGGTGGGCACGTTCAATTTCTGCCCGCACCATTTCGCTGTGGGCCGATGCGTCCGACAGGAGCACAATAAAGATATCGCTGTCCTGGATGTGACGGTCGCCGTTGGAAGCGGAGGTGTTGGAGACTTTAACCTTGCTGTGCACACAGGCGATGTGTCCCCTGGCTTGCAGGGCTTCCTGTATCTGCCGGGCAAGCGTTTCGTCGGGGGTGGTGTGGGGCTGGTAGCAGATGTGGAAGCAGACCGGTGCTTCCTGAAGAACGGAGCGCAGGTCGGTGGTGCTCAGGAAGCGGTCCAGGGCGACCAGCATTTCCTGGGCCGAGCGGAAGCGGTCGGCGGGAGATTTAGCCAGGGCTGTCTCGATGATGTCGACCAGGGCGTCGGGCAGATTGGGGTTCAGGGCCTGCGGCGGTGGCGGTGGCTCGTTGACGTGCTTGAACACGATGTTCATCGCCGTATCGCCCACAAACGGCAGGGCGCCGGTGGTTAGCTCGTACAGAATGACTCCCAGGGAGTAAACATCGGTATACGTGCCAATACTGCCGCCGGCGGCCTGTTCCGGGGCCATGTAGTGAGGGGTTCCCAGAATGTCGCCGGTCAGGGTCAGCCTCTCTCCGCTGAGGAACTTGGCGATGCCAAAGTCGGTCAGGATGGGGCGGTCGGTTGTGTCGAGGAGGATGTTGCCGGGTTTCAAGTCGCAGTGGACCACGCCTTCCCGGTGGGCATAGGCCACAGCCTGGAGGACAGCACGGAAAATACGGAGCGCTTCGGGCAGAGGAAGCCGTCCCCCCTGGGCCTGAATGGCGTCCAGCCGCTGGGCCAGGCTTTCGCCGGGGACGTATTCCATCACCATGTAGAGCTGGTCGTCCTCAACGTCGAAATCAAAAATCTGAACAATGCCGGGATGCCGCAGGGCGGCCACCACACGGGCTTCGCGGCGAAATCGCTCCACCAGCGCGGGGTCATCGGTTTTATCCAGATGAATCCGCTTGATGGCGACATCCCGCTCCAGGGTGGGATGGTAGGCCCGGAAAATCTGGCCCATACCACCCTGCCCCAGCAGTTCCTGAATCACGTATTTACCGATACTTGTTCCAATCAATGGTGCGTTCCGTCATGAATGCTCACAGGGAAAAAGAAGACCATCCGGCGCGGTCTGCTCACCGGGATAGACTCCGGTAGCGGCAGGCCATTGGGGCCGGTAAAGTGCGGGATTTATCTGGTGTCGATAATTGAAAGTGGAAACAGGTAGAGGAAATCGCGGCGCGCGCAGACAGTATCCTTCCCCTTTGTATTTTTAACCAATGCGAACTATGCTCCCCTCTTTCAATTTTAACACAAAGTTAGCTGGCGAACAATCCCGGCGACCCAAAAAAGCTACCGCGTAAGCGGCCCCAGGCGAACGGCGTAATCCGGCCAGGGGGTACCCTGGCGGGCGGCGGGCAGGCGCTCGCCGGTAGAGGGGTCGTACAGGCCGGTCAGCAGGTCGTACCGGCCCGGCGGCAAGGCCGACAGGTCGAGGCGGTGGGGGTCAACAATCACTTCTCCGGTATCCCACAGACTGGTGGGGTAGCTGTTGTTCAGCGGCGGGCTGTCGAAGCCGGCCACCATCTGCCCGTCCTGCCAGAGCTGGATAAAGACGGTGTAGTCCCTGGAGGGGCGGCCCTGTGCCAGCCAGGTCAGGATGAGCCGGCAGGTTGACCCGCCGGGGGCGCAGTCTTCCAGCCGGGCAGAGGCCAGGCGGATACTGTCGGCAAAATCGGCCAGGGGTGGGGAGGCCGGCGCAACCGGCCATTGGGACGGAACGAGCTTCAGCGCGGCCACAGTGGGGGATGGGGGTGTTTGCCCGTCCGGGCCGACCGGCGGCAGGCCGGGCCGTCCCGGTTCGTTAAAATCGAACAGCCCGATGTTGACCAGCAGACGGGCCGGCGCGTCTGCACCGCCGTTGACCTGCACCGGATAGGTATCGACCACGATTTTTCCGGGGGGAATGTCGCGGGTGGGGCGCAGGCCCAGGCCGGGGTAGGTGTTGAACTGGCCCACATTCGTATAGTCACGGCCAAAGAGGTGCACAAAGACGCTGTAGTTGGTTTCCATTGGACGCAGGGCCTGCCAGTAGGCGGTCACGTGGACGGTTTCGCCGGGGCGGACGGTCTGCTCCTTAACGCTGACTCCCACCAGCCGGATGTCGCCGTTGCCGTATGTCCAGTCCAGCCGGGGCAGGTCGGGCGGCAGGTCGGCTTCGGTGAGGTAGGGGCGGGGAATGTAGGCCGGGGCCACCACCCCGAACGGCAGGTAAAGGGCCAGGGCCGCCAGCAGGCCGAGCATGGCCGCCAGAACGCCGCGCCGCCACCGCTCCGGCGACAGGCTCCACCACCCCCAGACGACGACCACCGCCACTGCTCCCAGGGCGGGCAGAAGCTGGCGGCCCTGCATCCCCCCTTCAATGGCGACCAGCCGGGTCAGGGAGAAGGCCTGGATAACCGGAAAGGTCAGATGCAGGATGAGCGCGGCAGGAAACTTTGAATTTTGAATTTTGAGTTTTGAATTGAGAAATGGGAATTGAAAATTGAAAATTGATATTGCTGTGCCGACCAGCCCAACCCGGCTGACAATCCGGTACACGGTGTATACCCAATCCGGGGCTACAATATTCAGCCAGCCAAAGGTGGCCCAAAAGGAGACCTCACTGGAGAAGAGGACGTAAAGAAAATGGCGCAGGGTCAGGGGTTGGGGGTCAACATTGAAATAAATCTTGTACAGGCCCTTCTGGAAGAAGTCCCCATAAAGGCGGTAGTTGCGCCAGTACCACCAGCCGCCGACAGCCAGCACCAGCCCGCCGATAATGAAGCCGTCGCGCCAGAGGAGCCAGCCGGCGCCGGGAGAGCGGCGATGCCGGATGGCCGTCACCAGCAGGGCGATGACCGCCACCAGGGCCACGGCCAGGCCGGTCATTTTTGCCAGCGAGGCCAGCCCCAGCGCCAGGCCCAGACCGACCGCCCGCCACGGACTCCGGGATGGGCCGCGCAGGACGTATCGCTGGGCCAGCCACAGGCCGGCGGCACTGCAGGCAATGTTGGCCGGTTCGTTAGCCACGGAGGCGGTAATAAAGCCAAACATCGGCTGAACGGCCACAAACAGCGCCACCGCCGTGGCAAACAGTCCGGACGGCGAAAGTTTGCCGGCAGAGGCCAGCTCCAGAGCCGTCAGGTAGGTGAATACCAGGGCCGCCAGACCGTAGCCCATTGAGTACAGGCGCAGGAGGTGGACGGTCAGGCTGAGGCCGCGGTAGGGAAATGCCTCGTCCGGGGAGTGGAGGTAGTTGTTCTTGTTGCCGGGGGCCAGGGCGTAGCCGATAGAGGCGTGGGGGTTGCGGCGGTGGGCCTCGTATTCTTCCACGCCCTGCAGGTCGAACGGCTGGACCAGCCCGGCGGCAACCACGTAGTACAGCGGCGGCTGTTGCCCCCCCCAGATACCCCGACCGGGGAGCATCACCGGCAGGCCGTTGCCTTCGGCAATGTATTTAACGTGTCCGGTATGGGTCCATTCGTCCGGCCCTTCAAAGATGGGAACGATGAAGAAGTAGCTCAGGGCCAGCACCAGGTAAACGGCAACAGCCACCCACAGGCCGGGATGGGCGCGGCAGGCGCGCATGGCGAACGTTTTCATTCGTATAGGACTTTGAATCTGGCGATACTTCTGCGGAAAACGGGAATATAGACCTGCCGGATGCGGTCGAAAATTTCCTGGGCCGTCTCTTCATTGTAAATGTGGGTGGTTTTGTTCCGGTCTTCCAGCATATCGAGGAGCTGTTCGCCATCTGAAAGAATTTCGCGGCGGACGCTTTCCTTGAGGCAGGAACGCGGTCCGGCACAGCGGAAGCCTTCATACTCCAGGTATATTTTAGCCGTTTTCCACAACAGTTCAAAGGTAAACTCAAAGCGTTGAATCACGCCGTCCCGGTCCAGGTCGTCCACGGCATTGGCGGCGGCAAACTCCAGTCGGGTAAATGCTCTTTCCAGCTTTTCGAGCGCGTAGCGCAGGTCGTCAATTTTCATAGACCACCACCCCGTTCTCAATAACGATTTGCCTGAATTTCGAGTCTGCCTTGTCCAGGTTGACCAGGTCTACAGTGTAGATTCCCAGGGCGCTGTCCAGCATTTCTTTGAGGCGACGTTCGGTTCTGTGGTTCAGTTCTGCCCCAACCAGGGCAATATCATAATCCGAGAATGGATGTCCCGCCTGACGCGCCCTGGAGCCAAAGAGAATGATTTGCTTTGGCCGGAGCATGCCGGTGATGATTTGTATGATAGTGGCAATGTTTTTATCTTCCATCATCGGTTCAATTATCAATTCTCAATTATCAATGAGCCAATTATCAATTGATTCTTTGGCTCATTGGCTCATTG
>RFJV01000766.1 GCA_003694775.1 Chloroflexota bacterium
AGCCGTTTGCCCAGCACCTGCTCCAGGGTAGTGGCCCGCTCCGCCAGCAGGTCGGCCTGGAACCGGCGCTCCTCTTCGGTAAACACCAGCACATCGAGAATGCGGGCCAGGTCGCCGTACAGGGGCAGGGAGCCGTGCTGGAGCACGACCTGCCGCCGTCGAAGCTGGGCACTGCCGATGAGCTTTTTGCCCTGCCAGGTAATCTCGTAGCGAGATGGCGTATCGAAACAGACCGGCCCCTGCTGTCGTCCGGCATGGGGGCCGCGTCCATTGCCCCCATCCGACTGTCCGGCCTGAACCCCCAGCAGAGACAGGCCGCGCAGAAGCCCCAAACTCAGCAACCGGTACGACTCCACCACGCCGCCCTGGATGCGCGGGTCAGTCTGCGGAATAATCAGGCTGTAGGTGGCCTCATCGGTGTGGAGGATGGCCTTGCCGCCGGTCGGTCGCCGGGTCCAGGTATACCCCAACCGCCGGATAGCCGCCTCGTCTATCTCCCGCCAGTGCTGGTTGTAGCCCAGACTGAGGCAGGGCGGTTCCCACTGGTACAGCCGCAGGGTCGGCTGGCCGCGGCCATCGGCCAGGGCGTGCAGAATGGCTTCATCAATGGCCATATTGGTGGCCCCGTCCAGCGGTGGCGTAATGAGAAGCCGCCACGTGGCCGGCGGGTAGGTGGAATGGTGAACAGCGAATTGGGAATCGGGAGTGGTTTGGGGGAATGATGGGTCAATCATAACGGGAGGATTTTCCTTTAACATTGTTTATAATCCAGTTCAGAAAGTCCTGAAATGAAGTTTCATCAGTGAGAACGAGCCGGGTTTTATCTTGCAGATGCAAATGTGGAACTGGCTTCCCTGCGTATTGTGACCTGATTCGTCCATATTTCAGACGAATTGCTCTTGGATCTGGGCTGTTATCGAATCCGGCTTCTACTCGTTCACCATCTAGCAGATAGTACCGGTATTTTCGCAGTCCGTCGCTAAATAATTCGGTGACGTGAACACGAAATCGTCCCCACCGGGCCTGTATACGTAGAATTGCCCGCTCAGGTGTGAAGTCAATATTATATTCAACTTCTTCAAAGGTGTTTTCGGCAAGGGTGATTATGTCAGCAAAATGGCTTGTAATTTGCGAATCCAATCTTCAATTCCCTTGTGACAAAATTCCCAATCGGACAAGTCAAACTCCCACGTTTTGCTAACACTAGCTTCAATCTGGTTCACAAACGATTCGTCTTCGGCGATACGCTCACTAAATGTATGGTAATCCATTCCGTATTTCTGCTGATAATGAGCATCCCTACGCTGTAATTCAGCAATTTTGGTACCAATCTGTTCAATGGTGTATCTTTGCAAGGCCGTGTCAATTGCTTCCTGTAAATCGCCCAACGCAGACAGCACTTCTGCATACGTATCATTAATTGTAACCGTTGCCATTGCAGTTCATCCTGTCAAAAGAGATAACCATCACCGTCTCAATTTCTTATTCTAATCGGTTTCACCGTCCGGGCAACTTTTTGCCGGAGGCATTCAACCTTCAACCCTCAACCTTCAACCTTTCCTCTCGCGACGTCTTGCAGATTTTCCGCCCCTACTGTACCATACCCGTACCGCAACCAATCAACCCGCAAAGGAGGAACTGTATTGTGACCCACAAACTTGCCTTCATTGGCTTTGGCACGGTGGGGCAGGGGCTGGCGGAGATTCTCCGCGATAAGGGCGACTTTCTGCGCCGGTCGCTGGGCTTCGAGGCCCAGGTAGTCGCCGTGTCTGATATGCTTAAGGGCGCGGTCTACCACCCCGACGGGCTGGACGTGGCCGCGCTCCTGCAGGCCGTCCAGACTACCGGCAAGCTGGACGCTTACCCGGACACGCCTGGCCTTCAGCGCGGCTGGGACAGCTTCAAGACCATCCGCGACACCAACGCCGATACCATTGTAGAAGTCAGCTACACCGACATCAAAACCGGCCAGCCGGCCATCGACCACTGCCGGGCCGCGTTTGAAAGCGGCAAAAATGTGGTGATGAGCAACAAGGGGCCGGTGGCCCTGGCCTACAAGGAGCTGTCGGCGCTGGCCGAGGCCAACGGCGTCCGGTGGGGGTTCGAGGGGACGGTGATGAGCGGCACACCGGCCATCCGGATGCCGCTGACCTCCCTGGCCGGCAACGACATCCGCGAGGTGCGCGGCATTCTCAACGGCACCACCAACTACATCCTGACCAAAATGGAAGAGGGACTGACCTACGAGGCCGCCCTCAAGCAGGCCCAGGAGCTGGGCTACGCCGAGGCCGACCCGACCGCCGATGTGGAAGGGTACGACGCGCTGGGCAAGGTGGTCATCCTGGCGAACGTGGTGATGAACGCGCCGCTGACCAAGGACCAGGTCGCCTGCCGGGGCATCAGCCACCTGACCCCGGCAGACATCGCCCAGGCCAAAGCCGAAGGCAAACGCTGGAAGCTGATTGGCCGGGTGAAAAAAGAAGGCGACCGGGTGGTCGCCAGTGTGGGGCCGGAAATGGTTCCCCTGACCGACCCGCTGGCAGGCATTATGGGGGCCACCAACGCCATCACCTATGAATGCGACCTGGCCGGGCCGATTACCCTGGTGGGCGCGGGCGCGGGCCGCACCGAAACCGGCTTTTCCCTGCTGATTGATTTAATCAACATCCAGCGGGGGAATATCTA
>RFJV01000767.1 GCA_003694775.1 Chloroflexota bacterium
ACCGGATTTTTCTCTTGGCCTGAACAGTTACCACAAAAAACCGCTGAGCAGTCACCAAAATTCAATATTTGGAGATAACCAGACCATGCATCCAGCCGAACGGGTCAGCAGTTTACCGCCCTACTTTTTTGCTACACTGAACAAAAAGATTGCCGCCCTCAAAGCCAGTGGGGCGGATGTCATCCGCCTGGATGCCGGCAGTCCCGATATGCCGCCGCCGGCAGAGCTGGTCGACGTGCTCAAGCGCAGTGCCGATGACCCCGGCAAGCACAACTACGGCGGCTATGCCGGTCAACCGCACCTGCGCCGGGCGATTGCCGGTTACTACCAGCGCCGTTTTGGCGTCACCCTGTCGGACGCCGAACTCCTGCCGCTGATTGGCTCCAAGGAGGGGCTGGCCAATATGCACCTGGCCTGGCTGAACCCCGGCGACATCTCCCTGGTGCCAGACCCCGGCTATCCAATTTACTTTTACGCCCCCATCCTGGCCGGAGGCCGGGCAGAACGGTTCCCCCTCCTGCCGGAGCGGGGCTGGCTCCCCAACCTGGCCGATATTCCCACCGACCTGGCCCGGCAGGCCAGAATGCTCTGGCTGAACTACCCCAACAACCCCACCGGCGTTGTCGCCGGCCTGGACTTTTTTGCCGAGGCAGTGGACTTCTGCCGCCAGTTCGACATTCTGCTTTGCCACGACGCGCCCTACGTGGACATCACCTACGACGGGCACACCGCGCCCAGTGTTCTCCAGGTTCCCGGCGCCAAAGAGGTCGCGGTTGAGTTCAACTCCCTGTCCAAAACCTACAACATGGCCGGCTGGCGAGTAGGTATGGCCGTGGGCCACGCCGGGGCTATCGAAGCACTGGCCACGGTCAAAACCCAGATTGACTCCGGCATCGCCAAACCCATCCAGGATATGGCCGCGGCCGCGCTCTCCGGCAGTCAGGCCTGGATAGCGGAACGGAACGAGATTTACCGCCAGCGCCGCGATATGTGTCTGGCCGCCCTGCAGGAAATGGGCCTGCAGGTCGACCCGCCGCAAGGTGCATTCTACATCTGGTTCCGCACCCCCGCCGGCATGTCCTCCGCCGAATACCAGAACCACCTGCTGGAAACAGCCCATGTGTCGCTGACCCCCGGACACATCTACGGTCCCAACGGCGAAGGCTGGGTCCGCCTGTCGCTGGTCGCCCCCACCGAACGGCTCCAGGAAGCCCTGCGGAGAATGGGGAATGTTTAATTTTGAATTTTGAATTGTGAATTGAAAATTGGCTCATTGAGCATTGGCTCATTGGCTCATTGAGCATTGGCTCATTGGCTCATTGAGCATTGGCTCATTGAAAATTGATAATTGATGATTACTTCAACTCGAAACCCGCGTATTGTCCAGGCCAGAAAACTGACCGCCCGCAAACACCGCTTGCGGCAGAACCGGTTCCTGGTAGAGGGCCTGCAGTTGCTGGGGATGGCCGTCGAAATGATGGCGACCCCCACCGGACGGCAGAAAATCATCCCCCTGGAGCTGTTCTACAGCCAGGAACTTTTCTCCGGCCCGATGGCCCCCCACCTGCTGGAGCGGCTGACGGCCGCGGGCGCGGAACCGGTCCCTACCGCGGCCCGTGTGCTCGATACCCTGTCTGAGCGGGAAGTGTCCCAGGGACTGGCGGCAGTGTTTGCCCGCCAGCCGCTCCTCTGGACCCTGGAGGAGCTGGAGCCGGTGCTGACCGGCACGGACGGCCTGGTGCTGGTGCTGGACCGTCTGCAGGACCCCGGCAATCTGGGCACCCTAATTCGCACCGCCGACGCGGTCGGCGCGCAGGCCGTTTTTCTGCTGGAACCGTGTGTCGACCCGTTTGACCCCAAGACCGTCCGCGGCACGATGGGGTCGCTGTTTACCGTGCCGCTGGTCTCCATAGACCGGCCCGGCGACCTGTTCGGCTGGCTGGGCCGGCTGGGCTACCGGGCCGTGGGCGCAGACGCGGCCGGAACCACCGTCTGGCAAAGTGAGGCCCTCAGCGGGCGGGTCGCCCTGGTGCTGGGCAACGAGGCCCGCGGTCTCAGCCCGGACCTGCGGGAACGGCTGGCCGAGTATGTCAGCCTGCCCATCCTCGGCCACGCCGAAAGCCTGAACGTGGCCGTGGCCGGCGGTGCGCTGATGTACGAATGGCTGAGACGAACAACCCGCCGGGATAAAGCAGGTTAATGACCAGCCGCGAAGCCGGAAATTTTGATTGCCGCGGTAATATTGTAAAATATCGTCACCGATATTCATACATTTCTGGCGGAGGTCATGATGACAACAAAACTGCAAGAGCTGATTAACTCCGCTCAAGAATTATCCCCTCTTGAACAAGTAGAACTAATCAGAGCTGTCTCCCAATTTTTATATCAGAATTATCAGCAGGCGTTTGTCGCCACCGATTTCTGGCAGCCGCCTTCACTTGAAGAAATCGTCCAGTCCCAGTCCCCCCCGGTTATCCAGGATATTGCAACCCTGCTCGCTGATTTTTGGCCTGCTGACGAGACGGCTGATGATTTTACAGACTACATTTACCGGCAACGTCAAGAAGACAGCTTACTTGAGCAATGAACATTATCTTGCTTGACACCAACATTGTGTCCTTTCTGTACAAGGGAGATAGCCGGGCCAAACAGTATGCTTCGTATTTACAGGGCCAACGTTTAGCCATCTCGTTTATGACCGTAGCCGAATTATACCAATGGGCCGCTGTTCGACGATGGGGAGCAGGTCGCAAAAAACAGCTTGAAGAGAGTTTGAAGGCTAATTACATTATATTGGCGTTTAACATTGAGTTATGTCAAATTTGGAGAGAGATTAGAGCAGTCCGTCGAGCGAGGGGAAAACCCATTTCCCCCCAAGATGCCTGGATAGCCGCAACGGCACTTCAATACAAATTACCTCTGGTTACGCACAACCCGGCTGATTTTGAAGATATCCAAAACCTTGAGGTTATTACCGCTGTTTCGTAAACCAGCGTTGGGTGTATCGCAGACTTACAAACGCCCCCCATTCCACTTCCGTTCTCTCACCCTATCGCCCTATTCTCGGAGGCAATCCTATGACCCTGACTCTGAAACCCTATGTCCAGACATCACCGGTGTATGTTGCCGGCGCGTCGATTGAATCTATCCGGCAAACCTACGGGCTGGAGGAAGTCATCAAGCTGGCCTCCAACGAAAACCCGTTTGGCCCGTCCCCGCGGGCGGTGGAAGCCATCGCCCAGGCCGCCGGCGGTCTGAACCGCTACCCACCTATGACCGACGACGCTCTGCGCCAGGCCCTGGCCGACACGCTGGGCCGCGGCCTGACCCCGGCCCATTTTGTGACCGGCAACGGCGGCAGTGAGGTGCTGGCGATGATTGCCGCGGTCTTCCTTTCTCCCGGCGATGAATTCATCATCAGCCGGCCCACCTTTCCAATGTACGAAATCACCGCCCGCCGGGCCGGCGCGCACCCCGTCTACGCCGACCTGGACCCGGAGCAGTTTACCTACCGTGTGGATGCCATCCTGGCCGCGGTCACCGGGCGAACACGGCTGGTGTACCTGTGCAGTCCCAACAACCCCACCGGAACCATCATCACCGCCGCCCAGATGGACGAGCTGATTCGCCGCCTGCCGCGGCATGTACTGGTAGTATCCGATGAAGTGTACTTCCACTACGTATCCAGTCCGGACTATCCGGACAGCCTGCGGTACGTATTGGAAGACCGCAATGTCATCATCATCCACAGCTTTTCCAAGGCCTACGGCCTGGCCGGTCTGCGGCTGGGCTACGCCATCGCCCCGCCGGGACTGGCTGGCTATCTGGCCCGCGCCCGCCAGCCGTTCCACCTGAGCCAGCCGGCCCTGTCTGGCGGGCTGGCCGCGCTAAAAGACCAGGCCCATCTGACCAAAACGATCAGCCTGACCCGCCAGGGGCGAGCCTGGCTGTCGGAGCAGTTGAGGGCACTGCGGCTGGCCGTCTGGCCGGCGGAAGGCAACTTTATCCTGTTCAAACCGCCGTTTGCCGCGGCAGAAGTATCGGAGCGACTGCTCCGCCGGGGGGTGATTGTCCGGCCAATGACCCAGTTTTACCTGCCCACGCATCTGCGGGTCACCGTGGGCGAGCCGGAAGAAAATGCCCGCTTCATCACCGCCCTGAAGGAAGTGCTGGCCGAACTCAAGGCCGAAGGCGCCCCCGAAACCACCGATACCGGCCCGGTCCAAGG
>RFJV01000173.1 GCA_003694775.1 Chloroflexota bacterium
AACTCATAAACTCCCCAACTATTTTCACGGAGACCGGTCGATGGTTATTACCGAAGAATTCACTCTATCTACCAAAGGCTTCTGCGACATCCACAACATTACCGAAGCCGTCGCCGACAAAGTCAAGCGCAGTGGCCTGACCGACGGCATCGCCGTGGTTTTTACCCCCAGCGCCACCAGCGCCATCACTACTGTGGAGTACGAAAGCGGCATGCTGGCGGACTTTGAGGCCCTGTTTGAGCGGATTGCCTCGCAGGCGTGGGAGTACAAGCACAACCTGCGCTGGCGAGACGGCAACGGTTTTTCTCACGTCCGGGCCGCGCTGTTGGGGCCGTCGCTGAGTGTGCCGTTTTCCGGCGGACGGCTCGTCCTGGGGACGTGGCAGGAAATTGCCTTTGTGGATTTCGACAACCGGTCGCGTACCCGGCGCATCATCGTCCAGATGGTGGGAGAGTAAGCGGCTGTCCAAAATTCATCTACGGACAGGCAGGGGCGATGCCCTTGCCTGTCCTGCCGGTCGGGTCAGTCTGCCGTTTCGTCCAGGTAGACCGGCTTCTGCGGCGCGTCGAGGGCCAGCAGGTCCAGGGTGGCCTTGAGCACCCGGCGCTGTTGGGCCGCGTCGCCGGGACGGCCCAGCGTGGCCCCGCGGTTCAGCCGGGTAAAGGTGGCCCGCGGCGGCATCGTGACTCTGGTGCGGCCCGCGTTCCAACTGGTCAGGGTGGTGGCGTAGCCGTTCATTTCCAAAGCTCTGGCAATCAATCCCACGGATTGAGAACAGAGCGGTCAGGCCGGGACCAGCAGAACCGCGTCCGGTGTTTCGGCGCGGACGGCCTCCAGTACAGCCGGAATCAGCTCGTCGACCAGCCGGGTAACGTCCGGCAGGTAGCCCATAAACCCCACCACGGTCGGGGCCAGCGCGCCGATGATGCCTTCGTCCACCATCGCTTCCAGGTGGCGCAGGGGAACCAGCACCTGAGGGTCCTGTTCCACCGCGGCGTGGTCGTAGTGGTCGTGAGAAAAAGCCAGCCGCTCCAGCGGCGTGTCGACCGGAAAAAGACGAAGCGAGTAATCCCCCAGAGGATGGGCCGCGTCGAAGGGCGGCTGTTCGTCTCGCAGATAGCCGCCGGCTGAGGAAATGAACAGCAACCGGCTCTGGCTCAGGTCTACTCCCGGCCCGGACGGCGCGGTGCTGTTCCGGGGCAAAGGGTAGGCCTTCCAGTCTGGTGTGCCGGTACGCTGGTAGTTGGCCCACCACTCCTCAAAGCGGGCCTTCCATTCCTCCCGGTTTTCGAGGATTTCCATCGGTGTTCCCCCCTTTATAAAATTTTGAATTTTGAATGATAAATGAAGAATAATTACCGATTGTAGCTGTCCCCTCCGTGCCTGTCAACATTGACCCGCCTATAAATGCCGGTATAATAAAATTGGGGATTGGCTAAACTCACCAACTCTTTAACTCCCAAACTATCCAACTCCCTAACTCCCAAACTATTCAAGGAGACAACCCAATGGCAGACGTAGTAGATTATCAGATTTACGGCGATGATATGCAGATTGTGGAAATCGAGCTGGACCCCAATGAGGGTGTCCGGGCTGAGGCCGGAACAATGATTTATATGGGCGACGGCATCCAGATGCAGACGTCCACAGGCGGTGGATTGTTCAAAGGCCTGAAACGGATGGTAACGGGAGAGAGTTTTTTCATCACCTCGTTTGTCTATAACGGCCCTGGCAAAGGACACGTGGCCTTTGGAGCACCGTATCCGGGAAAAATCATCCCCGTAGACCTGACCCAGGTGGGCGGGCAGTTCTTATGTCAGAAGGATTCCTTTTTGTGTGCCGCGCAGGGCATAGAAATTAGTGTGGCCTTTACCAAGCGCATCGGCGCGGGGCTGTTTGGCGGCGAAGGGTTCATCCTCCAGAAGCTGGTCGGGGATGGACTGGCTTTTATCCACGCCGGGGGAACGGTTATTCAGAAGCAGTTGGCCGCCGGACAGACCCTGCGGGTGGATACCGGCTGTATTGTGGGCTTCGCGCCCACGGTAACGTACGACATCCAGTTTGTGGGCGGGTTCAAAAATGCCCTCTTTGGCGGCGAAGGGGTATTTCTGGCCCGGCTGACCGGTCCCGGTCTGGTTTACCTGCAAAGCCTGCCCCTCTCTCGTCTGGCCGACCGGATTCTGGCCGGAGCACGGGCCAGCAAAGGAGAGACCCGCCGCGGCGGGACCGGCCTGCTGGGGGAACTGCTCAGCGGTGACTAATCGCCAGGTGCGATGTAGAGGTAGGCGAAGGCAATGCCTTCGCCTGCCCGCTTTGTCCTACTCCCCCTCCACGGGGGCCGGCCTGAACAGGGCCAGGCTGGCCGTGTGACCGTGCAGAAAATTCACCCCGCCGATTGGTCCCAGCTCGCCGGCACAGAAGAAGCCGCCCACCTCCACCGCCCCCAGCACGTTGAAAATGGTCGACACGTCGCCGTCGGGGTGGCTGTAGAGCCGTGTGCCGCGGCCATTGCAGGAGAAAAGCAGTCCCCCGCACGGCGGGTCGTACAGAAGCTGGGGCGTGAGCATCATTTCCAGGTCCTCTTCTGCCGTAGACGCATCGCGCACGTGGAACTGCACCGTTTCGCCGGGCTGGATGTAATCGGCCACTACCAGGCCGCCGGTGTCCCGCTCAACCCCCACCACGCCCCGAATGAGAAAATCGCCCCGCCCCAACGGGGTACGGGCAGAATTAATAGCCCGTCCGATAAACAGCCCCTGCTGGAGAAGAGCCTGGTCTGCCGTGGGCATGTGGTCGAACATCTCCTGAATCACCACCAGAGGCGACGCGCCGTTGAGGGTCATCACCACATTGCCCCGCACCTCGGTCACGGTCAGCGGATGGCCCACCGGACGGCATCCCTGCGACACCACCACATCGATGTCCACCGCCCCGGAAAAAGCCACCCCCACCGCGCCATCGGAAAAGGTCTGTTCATTGAGCAGAAGGGCATTGCCGCCCGGACGAAAAGAGCCGCTCGCCATCCCGCCGATGACCGGTACACCGGCATACGTCCGGTTGAACACATTCAGCACCGCCTCCATCGGCATAGTAAAGGGGTCCGCCAGCAGAACAAAGAGGCGGACCTCATTGGCAGGCAATAACTGCCCGCCGCTTCCGGTCAGCACCTCCTGCAGACGGGACGGACGCAGAGAAAACGGCGCCAGCCGCACGCCGGGCAGACTGGCCGCCACCACCGCAATAGACGGCACCTGCTCCACTTCGTGCCCGCCGCCGATAACCCCCTCGCCGGTACAGCCGACCATGGCCTGCGGGCCAAATTCGGCCCGGAAACGGGCCGCCAGCCCCGGCGCGTCGGCCCGGAAATGGGGCGACAAAAACAGCAGGAGCAGGTCAACCGGCTCGCCCCGCATCGCCTGCCGCAGGCGGGAAATCAGGTAATCCCCGGCCTCGGCGGCATTGCTCTGGGTTGTCAGCAGTGATGAAAAATGCATCGGCGTTCACCTCGGTTTCACTGTAATCATACCACAAAAAGTGAAACACTGGAAGAGATACAGCATCCATCTTGACAATTTCCCCGCCTTTCCATATCCTTACGCCTATGACCCCGCTGATTCAACTTGCCATCGCCTGGATGAGCGGGATTTTTCTGGCCCGCTGGCTGACCCTGCCCTGGCCGGTACTGCTCTGGCTG
>RFJV01000174.1 GCA_003694775.1 Chloroflexota bacterium
AAATCGCTCTAACCGGCTAGAATCCCGAATTTGATGGCAGAAATCTATCACCCGTGGCCTAAATTTTCTGAACTGGAAAAAATTTGAGCGAACCGTAAGGGGAAAAGCTGTTGTTTCCCGGATTTGCCAATTCTGTATTCGGGAATAGTATATTAATGGAGAGGGGATTTGGAGGGCACGTATCTATGCCTCAGCTTTCGGGCGACCTGATTCGCCACCGTCTGAAAACCCATACGTTTGGGCAAAACGTGGTGTATATTGAAAAAATCGGCTCGACCAATGTGGAGCTGAAGGCACTGGCCCGCGGCGGCGCGCCCGAAGGTCTGCTGTACATCACCGATGAGCAGTTGGCCGGACGGGGCCGGCTGAAAAGGCGATGGGTAGCCCCGGCGGAAAGCAGTTTGCTCTTTTCCCTGCTGTTCCGTCCGGGCGACTTTCTGGCGCCGGCACAAGCCCAGCGGCTGACGATGATTTGCGCCCTGGCTATGGCCGATGCCATCCACACCCAAACCGGCCTTATGCCGGACATCAAATGGCCCAACGACCTGCTGTGGAAAGACGGCAAGAAGCTGGCCGGCATCCTTACCGAGCTGGAAATTGAGCACGACCGGTTGGCGTGGGTGGTGGTGGGGATTGGGGTCAATGTGAACCTGGATTTCCGCCGCCACACCGACCTGGACCGCCAGAACCGCGGCCGGGAAGACAACGGCGGCCCGCCCCTGATGCAGACCGCCACCAGCCTGTCGATGATACTGGGGCGGGATACGTCGGCGGACCGCCTGCCGATTCTTCAGCAGTTTCTGGTGAATGTGGAACAGCGGTACGACGCGCTCAAACAGGGCCGTCTGCCGCACGAGGAATGGTCGGCGCGGCTGGCTGGCGTAGGCCAGCCGGCGACGGTCACCGCCCCGGACCGGGTGTACCGCGGGGTGGTGGTCGGCGTGGATGAAAACGGGGCACTTCTGCTCCGGGAAGAGGACGGCACGATTACGGCCATCCTGGCCGGAGACGTTTCGTTGAGATAAGGGATGTGGGATATGGGATGAGGGATGGGAGATGGGAGATGCGGGATGAACAATCCAGTCAACTCCCCAACTCCCAAACTCCCAAACTCACCAACTAACGAACTAACCAACTATCTCGGAGGAAGCATATTACGAATCAGGATAACGGCTACATTGCTACCGAAAGTCCGGCAGAGCGTGCTTTTCTGGTGGGCGTAGAGCTGAAGCGGGCGCGGAAAAACCAGCCTGTCCTGCCGGTTGAAGATTCGCTGGAGGAACTGGCCGCCCTGGCTGAAACCGCGGGCCTGCTGGTGGTCGGCGGGACGTACCAGCGGCTGGAGCGGGTCCAGGCCGGTACACTGATTGGCAGTGGCAAAATTGAGGAACTGCTGGCTTACCGGGACGAGCTGTGGATAGATGTTTTTCTGTTTGACGATGAACTCAGCCCCCGCCAGCAGAGAGAACTGGAAAAACTGCTCCAGGTAAAGGTACTGGACCGCACCGCCCTGATTCTGGACATCTTTGCCCAGCACGCCCGGACACGTGAAGGCCAGCTTCAGGTGGAGCTGGCCCAGTACGAGTACCGCCTGCCCCGGCTGACCCGGATGTGGACCCACCTGGCCCGGCAGGCCGGCGGACGGGCCGGCGGGGCCAGCGGCGGGGTTGGCGTACGCGGTCCCGGTGAAACCCAGCTGGAGGTGGACCGCCGCGAAATCCGCCAGCGAATTGCCCATTTGAAGGCCGAACTGGAAAAGGTGCGGGCGCACCGGGCCAGATACCGGCAAAAACGCCGCCAGGCCGGTATTCCGGTGGTGGCCATTGTTGGCTACACGAACGCCGGCAAAAGCACTTTGCTCAATGCCCTGTCGGGGGCAGACGTGCTGGCCGCGGACCGGCTTTTTGCCACGCTCGACCCGACCACGCGGCGAGTCGCCCTGCCCAGCGGGCAGGAGGTTCTGTTCAGCGATACGGTCGGCTTCATCCAGAAACTGCCCACCGACCTGGTGGCCGCGTTCCGGGCCACACTGGAAGAAATCAAGGAAGCCAACCTGATTCTGCACGTGGTAGATATTACCCATCCCAATGCCGACGCGCTGGCCGGTGTGGTTCTGCAAACGCTGGAGGAGCTGGGGGCCACCCACCTGCCTGTGCTGACCGCCTTGAATAAAATCGACCGCCTGCCCCGCCCCGACGAACTGCCGGAGCGGCTGGCCCGCTATCCCAACAGCCTGCCCATCAGCGCAGTAACCGGCCAGGGAATTCCGGAACTGCTGAACCGCATCGAGGGTATTTTGCAAACATCCAGGGAGGCCGCTACCCTGCTGATTCCCTACGACCGGGGCGACCTGGTGTCGCTCCTGCACGAGCAGGCCATCATCGATGAGGAAGACCACCAGGGTGACGGCACCTGGCTGAGGGCTTATGTACCGGCCCACCTGCGCCGGTTTGTGGAGCCGTTCCGGGTGAAGGATGGTCGATAGAAAAAATTCTCCCCCAGAGAGGAAAGACGATGCTCGATAAAATAGCAATGGTGAAAGGTCTGCCGGTTATTATTGGGCTGATTCTGGTTATTTTCAGCTTCCTGGCCCAGTTTGTCCCGACCCTCTCGTTTCTGACCCAGGGACAGTGGTTGCTCCACGTGGGGATTATCATCGGCCTGGGCGGTATTTTGTTTTCCGACACGCTGTAAAGGGGTAGGAAGCGGGTTTGTCCAGAATTTTAGGAATTCTGGACAAACCTGGCAGGAAAAACGTAGGGGCACAAGCGATGCTGTGCCCCTACACTGCACGTATTTCCAGACGTGAGCCAAAACGGCTACAGGTCTGCCGCTCGCCGGCGGGCCGCGTACAGGCCGGCCAGCACCAGCAGGACCACCACCCCGCCGCCAATCAGGAGGTAGGGGATAATAGTCGGTGCGGCCTCTCCGGAGACCGGGAGCATCGTTTCAGTGGTTGGCGGTTCTGTGGGGGACTGCTCCGCTGGCTGGTCGGAAATGCTGGAAGCCGGCGCCTCTGCTTTGGCCGTCTCACTGCCGGTGGATTCAGCCGGGGACTGTTCAGCGGCAGAGGCTCCGGCAGGGGCGTCCGCCGAGGCCTGCACCGGGGCCAGCCGGGCCGGGTCATCTGCCGGAAGCAGAGCCGTATCGGTGGCGGCGCGGGTATCGCCGGGCACTTCGGCGACGTACAGCCGGTCTTCGCCGGAGTAGGTCAGCTCGTAGATTTTGCCGTGCTCGGCAACAAAGTTGTAGGAACCGCCGCGTTCAACACCCAACCCCATTGCCGTGCCCTGGTACTCGCAGGGAATCAGCAGAACATCGGTAAAGGGGCAGACCTGGCTTTCTGCAGGCTTGGGCCGTACGGTCAGTGAGCCGCCACTGCAGAAGCTGTCGGGGCTGTGGTAGTCGAACTTCAGGTCAACGCCACTGCAGTTGCGGATGCGGGCCAGTGCTCCGGCCACGGGCGGGTACAGAACTCCCGGCTCCACTTCAGGAAACGGCAGAGGCGCACCGAGGTTGTTTTCGATGAAAAAAGTCGGGCCGTAAAAATCGGTGTAGTTGCTGTCGCTGTGCACCTGGCGGATGACCAGCTGGTACGCGCCATCCGGGAACGTGCGGGTGTCCAGCCGGGCCAGCACGCCGTTAATCACCGGCGCGTAGACGGTCGCCGCCCAGACCATCTCATCGCCTCGCTTCAAAAACAGGTCGTACTTCATAAAATCAGGAAAATCGACCGCTCCGGTAATGGTGATAATGCCGGAGACAGCTTCGTTGGCCGCGGGGGAGGTCACAAATACCGTGTCCCCTCCCTGGGCATAGCTGACCCCTGCCGCGACCACGGTCGCCAGCATTATCAAGAGAACTGCCAGGGTAAGTTGCCAGGCTCTGTTTTTCATAGCGCCACCTTTCGTTCTTGAGTTCGATAGCCCCCCGTAGGACGGGATAAACATAATGAGTTCACATAAAATTATAACACGACTCAAGAATTTTGAGAAGCTGTCGAAAAGAAATATGACAGTTGGAGAGTTAGTGAGTTGGTGAGTTGAAGAGTTGAAGAGTTGAAGAGTTGAAGAGTTGAAGAGTTGGTGAGTTGGGGGCATTGATAAGGTGTATTACATCCTTCCTCGCTACTTGCTCCCTTACTCCTCACTCTCTACTCCTGTGAAAATACGACCACCGGCGGCTGACCGCCGACCGCCGAACCGGTAGGCGGAGCATCCCGATGCCCGCCGGGGTGGTTGCCTGCCCCGCCCGGCATTGGGATGCCGGGGCTACCAAATTTTCATTCGCGTTGCTGTCCCGACCGGGACTGCCGCACTTCCTGGAAGATGAGCCGGGTGCGGTCGATTTCGGCCCAGTTTTCGCCCAGTCCGAGGGCAACCAGGACATCCTGCGGGCGCAGGTTGCCGTACTGGCCGGCAGTCACCCGGACGAACAGGCGGGCCACGCCGTCCGACAGGTCGAGCAGGCGCAGGTCGTGCAGTAAAGGGCGCAGGTCGAACTGCTCTTCTCGCTGGCGGCGCCGGCGGGTCTGGATGACGGAATCCGCGGCCAGTAAATTCTGGATGCGGCGTTCAAGCTCGGCGGCGGGCAGGTCAGTTTCAACAGTAACGGTATATTCGGCCTGCCGCACCAGGTGCTGGAGGGTGGGGGCTTTGAGCGGGACAGCTTCAATGGAATGCAGGGCAATACCGGCGGGCAAGGCGGCCCGGATGCGAGACAGCGCGCCGGCAGGGTCAAGCGGAGCGGTGGTGATGATGTCGATGATTTCCGCTCTGCCGGTTGTGCCCAGCGGCAAGCCGGAAGCGGCCTGCATTTTGGGCCGGGGATTGTACCCCTGGGAGTAAGCCAGCGGAATTCCGGCCCGGCGCAAAGCCCGCTCCCAGGCCAGCATCAAATCCAGATGGGCAATGTACTTGAGCTGTTTTTGCTTGGCAAAGACAAGGCGGTAGCGATACTTTTCCTGAGATTGCTGTTCAGTCATTGGGCAGGACTTTCTCCAGTAAGGTGCGGGTGGTTTCGGTAACGGGAATGTGGGCAAGCTGGCGGCGGCTAAACCAGCGGGCATCGAGCACGTCATCGGCAGGGCGAAGCGGGGTTTCCGGGTCAAGAGGCCGGCACAGCAGGTCCAGGATAACGTAGTGAAAACGAACCCGGCCCTGACTGTCGCGCTCGATTTTTTCAAATGTATAGATGACCTCGCCAGCCTGTACGTGCAGGCCGGTTTCTTCCAGCAGTTCCCGTTCGACAGCGGCCTGGAGGGTTTCGCCCAGGTGAACACTGCCGCCGGGAACTGCCCACTCACCCTGGGCCGGGGGTTTTCCCCGCAGGGCCAGGAGCACCCGGTTCTGGTGGATAACGACGCCCCCCACCGCCAGGCGAGGCGCGTCAGGATATTCGGTACGGGTCATTTTTCTGTCCTTCATCCGGGAATATTGGTTTCCTGGCGATAGTTTACCGGCATTTTGACCAGTTAGCAAAGGAATGTCTAAATTTTGCGGTTTTCAAACCGTTTTCAAACTATTTTGGTGTATAAATAGTATAGGTTTCACTATCTCCGAACGTACGGCCGAAAGCACAGCTTATGAAACGATTACGATTCTGGACCATCCTCGCGGTTATCTGGTTGACCGCTCTGTTCAACCTGGAGCGCATTTTATCCTACCAGATTGAAGCCAATCTTATACAATCCGGGACATACATTTTTGTCATTACCTCTGCCCTGGTTCCTCTGCTGTTTCCGCGGCTCAATCGCCGTACATTTGCTGTTGTCCTGGCCGCTATCGCCGGCAGTTTTCTGGTGAACTGGTATCTGGACCCGGATTGGGAAAGGACAGTGGCGGCAGAGTTCGTGCACCTCAATGCCGCGGTAGTACTGCTCCTGCTTCAAATCAGCATGATTGTGGTCACAGGGCTTCTGGTTCGACAAATCGCTAATAGTTTGATAGAGTTTGAAGATGTCATCGCCCAAATTATTTACAGCCACCTGGGTGGGCCGGCCAGGCCGTTCGACGAAGAACAGAGTGTGATGTACCGGGAAGTACGGCGTGCGGTGCGGTATGGCCGTCCGCTGGCAGTGGTTGCCGTTACCGTCGATGAGGCAAGTTTGAGCGGCGCGGTGCCGCGCATTGTGGAAGAAATTCAGCAGGCGATGTTAAAGGAGTTTACCCTGGCTAAAATTGCCGGCCTGCTTACCGAAAACACGTTTGATTGTGATATTGTGGCCCTGTCCGGAAACAATTTTATCGTCCTGCTTCCTGAAGCGTCGGCGCAAGATGTCCCCAAAATAACGCGCCGGCTTGAAGCGGCTGTTCAGCAAAAGCTGGGAATAGCGGTAAAAACCGGCACAGCTACCCTACCAGACGAAGCCACTACCTTTGACCGGTTGATAGAGCTGGCAATGGCGCAGGCCCGGCAAGACCGTCTGCAACCAGCATCAGTTTCCAGTATCCCGGATAGAGTACGGAACGAGGTCTAATGTCGATGGCGTGGATACTAATTCGCCGGAAAAGTGTAAAACCTTACAAACCTTACTACTGGCTGGTCAAACGAACATTCGATGTGACGGTATGCCTTCTGGCCGCGCCAATATTACTGCCTGTTGGTCTGCTGATTGCCCTGGCTATTAAGCTTGACTCTCCCGGACCGGTTTTCTTTATCCAGGACCGCATTGGAAAAGGGGGACGAATCTTCAAGATAATCAAGTTTCGCACCATGTACCACAATATCGACGACAGCGAGCACCGGATATTTATGAAAGAATATGTACGGGGGAACTTATCGGCCAATCCGGCGGGAAAGAAGGTATTCAAGCCGCTTAAGGAAAATCAGGTGACACGGGTGGGCCGGATTCTGCGCAAAACCAGTCTGGACGAACTGCCCCAGCTTATCAACGTATTGAAAGGAGAGATGAGTCTGGTCGGCCCCCGGCCAAACGTACCGTGGGAAGTGGAAGCCTATCTGGGCTGGCATACCGAACGCCTGGAAGTTCTGCCGGGTATTACCGGCCTGGCCCAGGTGAAAGGGCGAAGCGGCATCAGTTTTGACCAGATTGTAAAATATGATATAGAGTATATAAGAAACCAGAGTTTACTGCTGGACCTGAAAATCCTGTGGTGGACGTTTGCTTCGGTTCTGGCAGGAAAAGGGGCCGGTTAAGCCCCGGCCTCATAGTCGCTGAGAATGGTCAGCCCGACAATCTGGTCCGAGATTGCCTGGGCCAGCTGAAGCGCCTTCAGGCCGGCCTCACCGGGGACTCGCACCGGTGTACCGTCGCGAACCGCCGATACAAAATGCTGAAGCTCCAAGACCAGAGGTTCGGCCATCGGTACGTGAATACGCTCAATGATGCTTTCCTGGCGATATTTGTCGGCATCAAAATACTGCGGCAGAGTCCGGCGGTGAATCATTAAACTTTTGCTTAACAAATCTGCCTCAATATACGCCCCGTGAGCAATAATTTCAATCTGGCGAATTTTTTGTTCCGTCACACGGGAAGCCATCAGGGTAGCAATCGGGCCATGTCGAAAAGACAGATTGGCAACAGCATGGTCAATCGCCTCGGTGGTGATAGACCGGCCCCAGGCACTGATACCTTCCAGCTTATCGCCAGCCAGAGCAACCGCCAGGTCCAGGTCGTGTATCATCAGGTCGCGAATAACATCAACGTCGGTATTGCTGGTGTCGAAGGGGCTGAGCCGGCGGATGTTGATGGCAAAGATGCTCATACCTTTGATGACCCGTTCCAGTTCGATGAAGGCGGGATTAAAACGCTCAATATGACCGACCTGCAAGACCAGGTTTCTTTTTTTTGCCGTTTCAATCAGCGCACGGGCCTGGTCGATGGTTTCGGTGATGGGTTTCTCGACCAGAACATGGACATCATTTTCCAGGGACTCCAGGGCCAGTGGAAAATGGGCCGGGGTGGCGGTAGCAATACTGACCGCATCAACCCGGGACAGCAGGTCCCGATAATCTTCAAAGCAGCGGGTGTCGTAACGGCTGGCAATCAGCTTACCCCGCTCAGCGTCCAGGTCGGCGACGCCCACCAGCTCTACATTGCGCAACCCGGAATATACCCGGCAGTGGCGTTCTCCCATCACGCCAACGCCAATAACTCCTGTCCGAA